>CALDPL010000120.1 GCA_937911965.1 uncultured Allomuricauda sp.
GGTGTCCCCCGCGGACTCCGACATCGAGCTCTCCTGGTCCCTGGGGGATTGAAAGAAAAAGAATCGACCAAGTAAACCAAGGGGTCGGCCCGGTGGTCGGCCCCTTTTTTAACGCAGCAAATCGAAGAAGACATGAAAAAACGGTTCAAACACCCAATTGCGAATCCCAAAGGATACATTGCGATCCTGGTTCTTATGACCCTTGTGGGATGCACCCCAAAACCCCAGGCCATCGATTACGGCAAGGAAGGCTGTCATTTCTGCAGCATGACCATTGTGGATGCCCAACACGCCTCTGAAATCGTGACCAAAAAGGGAAAGGTGTTCAAGTTCGATGCCGTGGAATGCATGGTCAACTTCCGAAAGACGATCGATCCGACCGAAGTGGCAATGTATCTTTCCAACCATTATACGGAGCCCGTGGAACTCATCGATGCCACAATGGCCAGTTTTTTGATCAGCGAGAACATTCCCAGCCCCATGGGGGCCTTTCTAACGGCTTTCAAGACCAGGGAGCAAGCCCAGGACGAACACGCCCGATCCGGGGGTGAGCTCTTTGACTGGGAAGGCCTGTTGATCGAGCTCGACCGCTAGGCTCCTACTTGGAGAAAACCGATTTTGTCCCCGGGAGTGCCCCATAGGGACTGTCCAATCCATAAAATGTATCTTGGCCGTGAAGCATTTCCATTCATACACATGCCTGTTGCTCTTATTGTGCCTACCCTTGATCGCCCAGGGAAAGACCCTGGAAATCTGTGGTGATTGCGGGGTCAAATCCATAAAGGAAGCCATTGCGATGGCCGATCCGCAGGACACCCTGATCATCCATAAGGGAACCTACAGGGAATTCGACATCATCATTGACAAGCCCTTGACCCTTATCGGGAAAGGCATGCCGACCATCGATGGGGAGAATCGTGGGGGAATTATCAGCATTGTATCGGATGACGTCACCCTGGACGGCCTCCACCTGATCCGGGTGGGCAGCAGTTATACCACGGACCATGCTGCGGTACGGGTAATCAAAAGCAAGAATTTCAAGCTCCTCAATCTCTTTTTGGAGGAGCCCTTCTTTGCCATATACCTGGAACGGGCCACCGATGGCCTGGTCGCCAACAACAGGATCATGGGGGATGCCGTGGAGGAATACAATTCGGGCAATGGAATCCAGTTGTGGTACTGTAAAAACACAGTAATACGGGACAACCACGTGCAGGGGGTACGGGACGGCATCTATCTGGAGTTCTCGGACCATATCACAATCCAAAACAACCTCAGTACCAAAAACATCCGCTACGGGCTGCATTTCATGTTCTCGGACAACAACGCCTACGAGCGAAACACCTTCGAGGACAATGGAGCGGGAGTGGCGGTGATGTTTTCCAAACATATCGAAATGACCGACAACGTTTTCAAAAAAAATTGGGGCGCCACCTCCTTTGGACTCCTGCTCAAGGAAATCAACGATGCCGAGCTGAATGGAAACACCTTTGAGGAGAACACCGTGGGCATCTCGGTGGAGGGCACCAACAGGGTCAACTATACCGGGAATGACTTTTTCAACAACGGTTGGGCCATACGGGTACGTGGGGCATGTTATGGCAACACCTATTCGGGGAACAACTTTTTGTACAATTCTTTTGATGTTTCCTACAACAGCAAACTCAACGACAATGTTTTTGTGGGGAACTATTGGAGCAGCTATACGGGATACGACCTGGACCGGGATGGGATCGGGGACGTTCCCTATAGACCCGTCAAACTATTTTCCTATATCGTGAACCGGACCCCGGAGACCATGGTCTTGCTAAGGAGCCTGTTCATGGACATCATCGATTTTTCGGAGAAGGTCTCCCCGGTCTTCACCCCCGACAACCTCATCGACAACAAACCCCTAATGAAAAGATCAAGATGATACAAATTACGGACGTACATAAAAAGTTTGGAAGGAACGAGGTGCTCAAGGGCCTGGACCTATCCATTGGAACGGGGGGCATCATTGCCGTCCTCGGTCCCAATGGATCGGGGAAGACCACCTTGATCAAAAGCATCCTGGGCATGGTCCTGATGGACCGGGGGAAGATCTCGGTCATGAACAAATCGGTCAAGACCCATTGGGACTATCGGAAGGAGATCAATTACCTGCCACAGATTGCCAATTTTCCGGGAAACCTCAAGGTCAAGGAACTGATGGAAATGATCATGGACCTCAGGCAAAAACCGGCCAATTCCACGGAACTGATCCAACGCTTCGGCCTCGTCCCCCATTTGGACAAGAAGCTCTCCAACCTTTCCGGGGGAACCAAACAAAAGGTGAACCTGGTACTCGCCTTTATGTTCGACAGCCCCCTGATCATATTGGACGAACCCACCACAGGCCTGGACCCTGCCGCCCTGATCCAGCTAAAAAAACTTTTGGAAGGGGAACGGGACAAGGGTAAGACCATTCTGATCAGCTCCCACATCCTCCGCTTTGTGGAGGAGATGGCCGATGAGATTGTCTATCTGCTCGAGGGCAAGATTTACTTCCAAGGCCCGATCAAAGCCTTGAAGGAAAAGACCGGACAAAATGATTTCGAACACGCCATTGCGGCTATAGCACCAAAAGAAGACCATGCTTAAAATATTGAAATACAGCTTTTACGACCTAATGCGAAGTAGATGGAGCTATGTTTATTTCGCCTTTTATCTCATCCTTGGATTCGTGCTGCTCTTTCTCAACAACGACGTTCCCAAGGCGGTGATCACCCTGATGAACATCATCATTGTCCTGGTCCCCTTGATCGGTACCATATTCGGGGTGATGTACTACTATAATTCCAAGGAATTCACCGAGCTATTGTTGGCACAACCGATCCGACGTTCCACCATTTTCATGGGACAGTACCTCGGAGTGGGATTGTCCCTGACCCTGAGCCTGGTCCTTGGATTGGGCATCCCCTTTCTGCTGTACGGGCTGCTTCGCAGCAATGCCATTTGGGATTTCTCCCTGCTGCTGATCACCGGTTCCTTCCTTACCCTGATCTTTGTGGCCCTGGCCTTCAATATAGCCGCTTCCAATGAAAACAAAATCAAGGGCTTTGGATATGCCGTCTTGTTGTGGCTGTTTTTGGCCGTGATCTACGACGGGATATTCCTGTTGACCCTGATCTTGTTCGATTCCTATCCCTTGGACACCTTTGCCCTGATCGGATCCATGTTGAATCCCATCGACCTGTCCCGTACCCTGATTCTCTTGAAATTGGACATTTCCGCCTTATTGGGGTATACCGGGGCGATCTTCAAACAATTTTTCGGAACGAACCTCGGCCTGTTCATTTCCATGGCGGTGCTGGTCCTGTGGACCCTGATTCCCGTAATGCTTTTGAAATACAAGACCCAAAGAAAGGATTTCTGAATACCTTTGTACCGCAATCGAGGATCCTTGATGGAACTAACTTTGGGTAGACATATTAAAGTGGCTTTGGGATATTTTGTCCTTGCCGCCGTTCTGGGAACGGTGCTCCGCTTTTTTCCGGTGACCGACATCCCGATCGATTATAGGTATATGGTGCACACCCATTCCCATATCGCCCTGATGGGGTGGGTCTATCTGGCATTGACCGTGATCCTGGGCCATTGTTACCTGGATATGGTATCGGGCAAAAGGAGGTACCGGATCGTGTATTGGGTGACCCAGCTCAGCCTGGTCGGAATGCTGTTCACCTTTCCCTTTCAGGGCTATGCCCTGTTTTCCATAACCTTTTCAACCCTCTTCCTCTTTTGCTCCTATGCCTTCTTTGCCTTTTTTGTAAAGCATGTCAGGCCGGAGTTCAAATCCTCCAATTCCCTGAATTGCATCAAGGCCGCATTCTGGTTCATGGTCCTTTCCAGTATCGGGCCGTGGGCCCTGGGGGCCATCATGTCCACCTTGGGACCCGGGTCCATATGGTACCGCCTGGCCATTTATTTTTACCTGCACTTCCAGTACAATGGGTGGATGGTCCTGGCCTTGGTGGGCCTGCTGCTGCTCATCCTTGAAAAGGGAGGTTGGAAGCTTGAAGCCAAGGAATTCAATGGGTTTCTAAGGATTATGATTCCAGGGGTGGTATTGAGTTTCTTCCTGTCCACCCTGTGGACAGATCCCCATTGGAGCCTATACGTTTTGGGTGGGCTTGGCGGTCTCATGCAGGCCTATGCCCTGCTCCTGTTGTGGAAGTGGGCCAAGAGGGACAAAGTCGCCTTCCGGGGCACCGGGATGCAAAGGCGATTGCTCAGGACGGCCGCTGTGCTTTTGGCCGTGAAAATGACCATGCAACTGCTCACCGCCCTCCCCTATTTTGCCCGCTTGGCCGATACCTATCTGGATTTTACCATAGGTTACCTCCACCTGACCTTTTTGGGTGCGATCAGCATCGGCATTTTCTTTCTGACCGATTATTTTGGATTGCTCCGGATATCCAAAAAAGCATTCTTCCTTTACCTTTTTGGTTTTTTGGCCACGGAGTCCCTAATCTTTTACAGGGGGCTATCGGCCTGGTTGTCCCTTCCGATCTTCGAGGGCTTTTTGGAAAGTCTGGCCCTCGGCAGTCTTTTGATTCCCATGGCGCTGCTGGGCCTGTTGGCAAACCGATCCAAACCGAGGGATTGACCGGTCCCGGATTGCATTTCAGACCTCAAACCTCCCACCCCCACACATGTGTAAACATGACAATTGTTGGTTGGGCTTTGTAAAGCCCAAATTATTCGGATATCTTTGTCCCAATTAACCATGGGGAACCATATCCCCTTAACAATCAATTTCCACAATGTTCTCAAAAGCATGTGAGTACGGAATTCGTGCCGCGGTCTATATAGCCCATCAGTCCATGGAGGGAAGGAGGGTCAGTCTCAAGGAGATTGCCGAGAAAATCGACTCCCCGGTCGCCTTCACGGCAAAAATCCTACAACAGCTTTCAAGAAACGGGATCGTGGAGTCCATCAAGGGAGCCGGTGGGGGATTTGAGATGGCCAAACCGACCATGGATCGGGTGAAATTGGCCGATATCGTTTTGGCGATCGATGGGGACAACATTTTTGTGGGCTGCAGTTTGGGGCTCAAACAATGCAGTGCGGACATGCCCTGTCCGGTCCACCACAAATTTGTCGACATCCGCAACGACCTCAAGAAAATGCTGGAAGGTACCAGCCTGTTTGAAATGACCTCAGGGCTCGAATCGGGATTGACCCACCTGAGAAGATAGGATGGAAAGATACATCCAGCTTGGCCCCAAAGGGGCAATTACCCTTTAAAAAAAGACAAAAATGAAGACAAAACCCATAAAAAGACATAAGGCCCTACAGGGGCTGAGCCGCGACCACCATCACAGCCTGCTGTTGAGTTGGAAGATCCGGGCCGGTTTTTCCAAAGGGGTGTCCCCGGACCGTATAAAACGCTATGCGGACTGGATGTTCGAAAACCATATCCTCCCCCATTTTGGATTGGAGGAAAAGTATATGTTCCCCGTCCTTGAGGCAGATCACCCCTTGGTCAAGAAAGCCCTTTCCGAACACCGTCGATTGACCCGCCTTTTCAATCAAGAGGAGGATATAACCAAGGCCTTGGGCCTGATCGAGGAAGAACTGGAACAGCACATCCGTTTCGAGGAAAGGGTGCTCTTCCAGGAGATCCAAAAGGTGGCCAATGCCGAACAATTGGAACAAATTGACAAGGCCCATGATCACGAGAAATTTCAGGACAACGAAGAGGACCCCTTCTGGATCTAAGGGTCACAAATCCTAAAAATACAGCCTAAAAAAGCATATCCCCGGAGAATCCCGCCTTTGTTGACTTTCCCAAATAAGAATTAATTTTGTTAACAATTTTTGTTCACTTTTTACAAATCACTATTATTTAACTAGCTGATATACTGTTTATAACTTTTTTTAATTTGTAAACTTTTCTGATTCTTGTCATAAAATTGTTATTTGGAAATTCCGTAGCTTTACTCCCTATACGAGAACTACTAATCCTTCAGGCAATGCAGACAGAATTTCAGACCCCATCCACCAAGACCTATACCCAGGACGAAGCCCATAAGGCCGCTTTGAACTATTTTAAGGGCGATGACCTCGCCGCCATGGTCTGGGTGAACAAATACGCCCTAAAGGACTCCCAGGGAAACATCCACGAGCTCAGCCCCGACGACATGCACCATCGATTGGCCCGTGAAATCGCCAGGATCGAGGCCAAGTATCCCAATCCGATGCAAGCCGATGAAATCTTTGAGCTGATCCGGGACTTTAAATACATCGTGCCCCAGGGGGGTCCCATGGCCGGAATCGGGAACCCTTATCAAATCGCTTCCCTTTCCAACTGTTTTGTCATCGGAAGTGATGGGCCTTTGGATTCTTATGGGGGCATCCTGAAGGTGGACCAGGAACAGGTACAGTTGATGAAACGCCGGGGTGGGGTCGGCCACGATCTTTCCCATATCCGTCCCAAGGGCTCCGAAGTAAAGAATTCCGCCCTGACCTCCACAGGTCTGGTGCCCTTTATGGAACGTTATTCCAATTCGACCCGGGAAGTGGCCCAAGATGGCCGTAGGGGAGCCCTGATGTTGTCCGTATCGATCAACCATCCCGATGCCCAGGATTTCGTGGATGCCAAATTGGAACAGGGCAAGGTGACCGGGGCCAATGTCTCGGTGCGGATCGACGACGCATTTATGCGGGCCGTGGAAGCCGACGGCAACTATACCCAAAAATACCCCATCCACAGTGAGTCCCCCAAGTTTTCAAAGACCATCAGGGCCACAGAATTCTGGGATAAAATCGTGCACAATGCCTGGAAGTCCGCTGAGCCCGGCATCCTGTTCTGGGACACCATCATCAGGGAATCGGTCCCGGACTGTTATGCCGATTTGGGATACCGGACCGTCTCCACCAACCCTTGTGGGGAAATACCCCTCTGCCCCTACGATTCCTGCCGGCTTTTGGCCATCAACCTGCTCTCCCACGTGAAGGACCCCTTTGCTTCGGAAGCCAGCTTTGACTTTGAACTCTTTAAAAAGCATGTGGCGGCGGCCCAGAGGATCATGGACGATATCATCGACCTGGAACTTGAAAAAATTGATGGGATCCTCCAAAAAATAGATGAGGATCCGGAACATGAGGATACCAAAAGGGTGGAACGGCAACTCTGGGAGAATATCCGAAAGAAAAGCGAGGAAGGCCGCAGGACCGGAATCGGAATCACCGCCGAGGGGGATATGTTGGCCGCCCTGGGCCTTCGCTACGGGACAACCGAAGCGAACGAATTCGCCGAAAAGGTCCACAAGACCCTGGCCCTGGAGGCTTATAGGGCTTCGGTGGACACGGCCAAGGAACGGGGAGCCTTTGCCATCTACGATTCGGAAAAGGAAAAGGACAACCCCTTTATCCTTAGGCTCAAGGAGGCCGACAGCCAATTGTATTACGAGATGCTGGAGCACGGCCGAAGAAATATTGCCCTTTTGACCATCGCACCCACAGGGACCACCAGTTTGATGACCCAGACCACTTCAGGGATCGAGCCCGTATTCCTTCCCGTCTACAAACGCAGGAGAAAGGTCAATCCCAACGACAAGGGGGCCAAGGTGGATTTTGTGGACGAGGTCGGGGATTCCTGGGAGGAATACACCGTCTTCCACCATCAGTTCAAAAAATGGATGGAGGTCCAGGGGTATGCCACCGATAGGGAGTACTCCCAAGAGGAAATCGACAAAATGGTGGCAAAATCCCCCTATCACAAGGCCACTTCCAACGATGTGGATTGGATGAGCAAGGTCCACTTACAGGGGGCGGTCCAAAAATGGGTGGACCATTCCATCAGTGTCACCATCAACATGCCCCAAGACGTTTCTGAAGAATTGGTGGGGAAACTTTTTATGGAAGCCTGGAAAGTGGGCTGTAAGGGAATTACGGTGTACCGGGACGGATCCCGCTCGGGGGTCTTGTTGGCCAACAATGCCGAGGAGGATCGGCAGGGCCTGTCCGTGTTTCCGACCAAACGTCCCAAAATATTGGAAGCCGACGTGGTACGTTTTCAGAACAACAAGGAAAAATGGATCGCCTTTATTGGCCTGATCGAGGAAAGACCCTATGAAATCTTTACGGGCTTGGCCGATGACGAAAATGGAATCGTCATTCCCCGTTGGTTGGACCGGGGCTTGATCATCAAGAACAGGACCCAGGACGGAAGTTCCCGTTACGATTTTCAATACGAGAACATACAAGGATACAAGACCACCATAGAGGGCCTATCCCATAAGTTCAATCCGGAATATTGGAACTATGCCAAGCTGATCTCCGGCACCCTGCGCCATGGAATGCCCATTGAAAAGGTAGTGGATCTGATAGGCAGCCTTCAATTGGACAGTGAGCAGATCAATACCTGGAAGAACGGGGTGGCACGGGCCTTGAAACGCTATGTGGTGGACGGCACCGAGGTCCAGGGACATCAGTGTGAAAGCTGCAGTTCCACCAACATCATCTATCAAGAGGGTTGTCTCACATGCAAGGATTGTGGTTCCTCAAAATGTGGATGATCCCTGGCTTGCAGAAAATGCTTTGAAGTCCTTTCACGGCAGGGGATTGAAACAGGTTTCTGGAGCCTGTCAATTCCCTGCCAGGGCAAAGGCAACATACTGATCACCGGAAATGCTGCCGATCTTTCCGCCTCCACAGGCAATGACCAAATACTGCTTCCCTCCCAAGGTATATAGTGCCGGAGTTGCATATCCGGGGGCGGGAAGTGGGGCCTCCCAGACTTCTTTCCCCGTCATCTTGTCGAAGGCCCTGATCTTGGAATCCTTGGTGGCCGCTATGAACACCAGGCCCCCCTTGCTCACCACGGGGCCTCCATAATTCTCGGTCCCTGTTTTTGGAATGCCCCGGGCCGTCAACTCCGCATACTCCCCCAAAGGTACCTTCCAGAGCAGTTTCCCCGTGGACAGGTCGATGGCGTTGAGGGTCCCCCAGGGCGGGGTGATTCCGGGATAGCCGTTGTCGTCCAAAAATCTGTTGTATCCGGCCATTTGATAGGGCACTTCATCCATGATTCCCCTGATGTCCGTCTCAGGGGAAACCTCTGATTCCAGGTTTTGCGGTTCTCCATCGGAATCTTGTTCCAACTTCAACAGAAAATTGACCAAGGCCTGTTTTTCCAATTCGGGGATATGTGCAAAGCCGGGCATCATGTTCATCCCATTGTCAATTAAATCTGTCATGGTCTTGGATCCGTATCGTTCCCCGATATCGACCAAAGTGGGATAGGAGCTTCCCGCCCCTTTAAGGTCCTGCCCGTGGCAGGCAAGGCAATAGGTGTTGTAGACCGTCCTGCCCAATGGAGCGGTTCCAATGTCCCCAGCTTTTGGGCCTTGGACATCGACCATCATCATGGCCCAGGGAAGTTCGCTGCTGTTCACATAGAGGATCTGGGTCTCCGGATCAAAGGCTGCACCGCCCCACTCCCCACCCCCATCAAAGCCGGGAAAAATCCAATTGCCTTCCTTGGAGGGCGGGTGGAACGGCTCCCTGTGCTTGATCTGCCGATACCTTTCGAGCATGGTTCTGTGGGTCTGTGGATCCAAATTGGTGACTTCCCCTTCTCCGAAATGTTGCCTGGCAAAGGGCTCGGGCAAACTTGGAATGGGTTGGGTGGGCCAAGGCCGCTCCCCGGGCAGGGCCTTTTGGGGTACCGGTTTTTCCTCAATGGGAAACAGCGGTTCCCCACTTATCCGATCGAAGACAAAGACATAGCCATGTTTGGTGATCTGGGCCACGGCATCCACGGTTTTTCCATCCTTGTGCAGGGTGACCAAGTTTGGGTTGGCCGCAAGGTCACGGTCCCAAAGGTCGTGGTGGACGGTTTGGAAGTGCCAGAGGTAGTTCCCATTGGATGCATCCAGGGCCACCAGGGAATTTCCATAGAGGTTCTCCCCTTGGCGAAGCCCCCCATAAAAGTCTCCGGCCACCGAACCCAAGGGGATGTAGACGATGCCCCTTCCCTCATCCAGGGCCATCCCGGCCCAAGCATTGGCACCGCCCAACTTTTTGTAGGCTTCCCCATCAGGCCAGCTTTCATAACCGGGTTCCCCCGGATGGGGAATGGTGTGAAAGATCCATTTGCGTTCCCCCGTCAGCACATCAAAGGCCCGGACATGGCCCGGTGCGGCATCTGCGGTTTCCGCAACACGGGATCCCAAAATGAGCAGATTTTCATATATGATACCGGGAGAGGTGTTCACAATAAAGGGATTATAGGTCCCTGGTTCTCGGTCCAAGCCTTCGGCAAGGTCTATATGCCCCTGTTTTCCAAAGTCCCGGATCGGTTTGCCCGTTTCCACATCAATGGCATAGACCTTGGCCCCGACATTGTAAAAGAGACGTCCGTTCTCCCCCCGATCATCTTCCCAGTGCACCACTCCGCGGTTCACCTTGAAAAAGGCCATGGGGTCCCCCTCTGGGGCTTCCTCCTCCAATGCGGGGTCAAAAATCCATTTGGGGGTGCCATTGGAAGCGTCCAAGGCCAACAACTTAAGTTTGGGGGAACTCCCGTACAAGACCCCATCCACGACGATGGGATTGCATTGGTTCTGGGATCGGTTTTCCGGGTCCCTGTCCCCTGAACTGAACCGCCAGGCGACTTTGAGTCTATGGACGTTGGAGGGGGTGATCTGATCGTTGGCGGAATAGCGGTTTCCCTCCTTGCTTCCGGCATAGGTTTCCCATCCGCTTTCCTCCCCTTGGAAGCTCCCTTCCCCCTTACATGAGATAAGAAGGGCCAGGAACATTGGAACGCAGAACGAAAGAAAAAGTTTTTTACCCATGGAGCATTTTAAAGGTTGGATTTCCATTGGTTTGAGACCCCTTGTCGTACGCAGCCGAAAATGGCCTACAGCCCGTTCAATTTTTTGATCAGCTCCACCTCATCCTGACGGTAGGGGGTCCCATCCTTCCGAAAGATATCGTGGAACCATTCCAGGGGCTCGTCTCCATTGGGAATGGGCAGGTCCCACTCGTAAATGGTATTGGTCTTGCCCTTGACCAGGCCCCAATTGATCGCCCCGATCTTTTCTTCCTTGAGCATGGGCATGGTATTGGAAAACCTGCTGTTGCGGGTACGGGCCATGTATTCGGTACAGATCATGGGCCTACCGTGGGTCCTTAAAAATTGGATGACCTTTTTATGGTCTTGCGGGTCCCCGTAGTGGTGGTAGGTGATGATATCCGAGTTCAGGGCCTGGATGGCATTTAGGTCCACAAGGCCCCAGGACCAAATGCCCACGGAAAGGGGCTGGGACGGATTGACCTCCCGTGCCCATGAAAATACGGCTTCCAACAAGGGTATGGAACTGTTTCCCTTTCCTGAATTTCCAGGTTCGTTGTACAGATCCCAAAGCAGTATCCTTTCGTCGTTCTTGAAAGTTTCCAGTACATCCTTGACATAGGTTTCCAAAAACGGAAAATTGGCCTTTTCCTTGGAGGCCGGATCGCCGGGATCTTGCATCCAGCCCGAATTATGGGTCCCCGGCTTGGGATCGGGTTGTTTGCCCACCTTGGGATCCTTGTTCCACACATCGTCAAAGAAGACGAACATGGTCTTGATGCCACGTCCGTCCGCTAGTTCCAGGTATCGGTCCATACGCCCCTTGAAACCCTTGGGATCCTGCTTATAGGCCAGACTGTGCAGATAAACCCGCATCAGGTTCATTCCAATGCCTTGGGCATAGCCCAATTCCCGGTCTATGGTAATGGGATCAAAACTTTCCTCCTGCCACATTTCCAATTGGTTGATCGCATTGCTGGGAATAAAATTTGCCCCGTTGAGCCAGGTATGCCCGGCATACCATTTTTCGGCCCGCTGAATGGACCATCTTTGGGATTCTTGGGAGTGTACGGGCAACGACCCCGCACCGATCATCACGGTCAAGATCAACAATTGGATTCTTCTCATGCTTGGTTTTGGTTAATGGTTATTATCGTGTTTTATGGCACACAGTGCAAAAATTCAAATCAAGATACAAAAATCCCCATTAGGGCTTGGGGTAGGGTTCCAAAAATGGCGGAGTAGGGATGAAAACCTTGATTAAGACCCCAGCCCTCAATTCAAATAAGGGACTAAAAATAGAAACGCAGTACCATATTGGGGGTCAATCCCTGGGACATCTGTCGGATCTGGTTGAGTTCCACCTCCCCGGTATTGACATTGGTATCCAGGCGGTAGAAAATTGAAATCGGGACCTCCCGGGCATAGATGTTGTTGACCGAAGCCCCGATCTCTCCCCGAAAACCTTGCTGGGAAAGCTTAAAACCATAGAGTGCCGAAACATCCAGACGATGGTAATCCGGCAAACGACCACTGTTGATCGCAGCATAGGAGATTGCATTGGAATCAGGGTCAAAATTCATTACCGGGGTATAGGGGCTTCCAGTTCTGTAGTTCCAGCCCAGGGAAAATTGCCAAGGCCCCCCTTGGAAGGCAGCAGCCAGCTCCAGGTTATGGGTGATGTCATTGTTGCCGGGAAAGGAATTTGCCTGAAGTTCTTCAAACTCATATACCACCTCATTGAAGGTGTAGCCGGCCCAGAGGCTGTATTGGTCCCATTTTCGGCGTACCAACACATCCACACCGTCAATGGTGCTTTCCCCAATGGCAAACCTTGTTGGCGCCGTGATGAACCCGTTGGTAAAGGAGGTCAGGCCGCTGATGTTCTTGTGGTATCCGTCCACATCCAGGGTCCAGCCCCCTGCGTCCAACAAAAAACCGCCGGAAAATTGGGTGCTTTCGAGGACTGGGATATCAGACCCATCGGAAAGGGTCCAGATGTTGTTCTCCAAGCGCAGTTGGGTATCCTCGAATTCCACCAATTGGCTTATGGGCTGGTAGCGTTTTTCAAAACTGCCCTTGAGGCGGATTCCGGCACTAATGGGAACCTCCAGGTTTGCCCTGGGCTCCACGAATTGGTCGTTGACCGTGGAATAGTGGGAAGTCCGAGCCCCCAAACTTAGAAAGCCCTTGTTGGCGAAACTATGGGTGTATTCCGTATAGATGGAATGGGCCCGGTTTATTTCGTTGCGTTCCACATTGTAGTCCCGGGACTGGAAATCGTCATCATCGTCATCGTCATTGACCTCCTCATCGTAAAAAAGTTGAAAATGGACCTCAGTCTCTGAATATTGATATCCGAGCCGTATTTTGTGCCTGGGGTTGAACCGATACTGCAGATGTAAATCTCCTCCCAGGTCCTTGACCCGGTTGTGCCTGAGCATTTGTTCTTCGATTTCATCCTCTTCCGACATGGTGTTTTCGTAGCGGGAATCAAAGTCCGAAAAATACCCCTTGACCCCATACTCCCATGATTTCCCAAGGCCACCGACCCATTGGAGGGCGGCCCCTTTATTGGTAATGTCGTAACGGTCCGCTATGACATCCTCGTCATCGGCTACCGAAAAATCAAGGCTGTTGTCCGTGTAAAGGGCACTGGCCGTAATCAGTTGGTCGCCCGAGGGCCGGACAATCAATTTGGCATTGGTGTCGTAGAACAAAAAATCATCCCTTCCCAAGAGTTCCTCGAAATCATCATCGTCATCGTCGTCGTCCACGGGAAACTGTCCTGTGAGATCGCTCACCAACTTTGTGTTCTGAAAAACCTTTTGGGAAAGCGCAACGAAGGTGGGCGTTTTCAACATGTCGGTATAGGAACGTCTTCCCGAGAGTATCAGGCCGACATGTTCTCCCAGCGGGGTCTTCAAAAAGGCATCGACATGGGTGCCGTTAAGCCCAAAACCCCCTTGGGTACGCTCGGG
>CALDPL010000121.1 GCA_937911965.1 uncultured Allomuricauda sp.
CCTGGAGCAGGTGCCGCTCTCGGTGAGCTTTGCCCACAATATGGACGAAACGGCGCACTATACCACCTTTGTGGGTGCTTCATCCCACTATTTGGAATCTTGGGGCGATGCCCAGCTCAAAAAGGGACGATACAGTCTGATGCAGCCCACGATCAAGGAGCTCTTCGATACCAGGCAGTTCCAGACCGCCCTTCTGAAATGGATGGGCAGTGACAAGACCTACTACCAGTACCTAATGGACAACTGGAACGAAAACATACTTCAAGGGGCCTCATGGAACAAGGCCCTTCAAGACGGGGTCTTTACGGTCGCCGCTCCCGAGGCCGAGACTTCCGAGGCGACGGAAGAAGCTCCGGCAAACCGCGTTGTGCCCATGGCCTCCGCGATCCGTTCCCTGGTGAATTCCACATCCAACGGGACCGAATTGGTGTTCTATTCCAAAGTGGGCATGGGGGATGGCCGTCAGGCCAACAACCCTTGGCTCCAGGAATTCCCCGATCCCATTTCCAGGGTTTCCTGGGACAACTATGCGACCGTTTCCAAAGCGGATGCGGAAGCTTGGGGCCTTAAGAACTATTCTGTCGCCGGCGGGGGGGTCAATGGAAACTATGTGAACCTCAATGTGGACGGCAAAATCCTGGAAAAAGTACCCGTTATCGTACAGCCCGGACAGGCCGTGGGTACCGTCGGACTTGCCTTTGGTTATGGAAAACAGGCCGGGATGCAGTCCGAGATGGCCACCGGGGTCAATGCCTATACCCTGTACAACAATTTCTCCGATGTACAGTCGGTGACCGTGGAAAAGGCCCCCGGGGTGCACGAGTTTGCCTGCATCCAACAGCACAAGACCATGATGGGGCGTGGGGACATCATCAAGGAGACCACTTTGGAGATATTCAATACCAAGGACCATACCGTGTGGAACCCCGTACCCCATGTGAGCCTGGACCACAATATCATCCCCGCCTCCTCGCCCGAGGCCGACCTTTGGGACAGTTTTGACCGTTCCGTCGGACACCACTTCAACCTGTCCATAGACCTCAATGCCTGTACCGGTTGTGGGGCCTGTGTGATCGCCTGCCATGCCGAGAACAACGTTCCGGTGGTGGGAAAAGCCGAAATACGCCGCTCCAGGGACATGCACTGGTTGCGGATCGATAGATATTACTCCTCCGAGGATACCTTCGAGCAGGACAACATCAAGAAAGATGAGATGGACGGCCTATGGGGATCCAAGGGTTCCCTTGGTGGGTTCCGTGAAATGGAAGATCCTGCGGCCAATCCGCAAGTGGCCTTCCAACCGGTGATGTGCCAGCATTGCAACCATGCTCCCTGTGAGACCGTTTGTCCGGTTGCGGCCACTTCCCATGGAAGACAGGGCCAGAACCAAATGGCCTATAACCGCTGTGTGGGGACCCGATATTGTGCCAACAACTGTCCCTACAAGGTACGTAGGTTCAACTGGTTCCAATACAGCGACAACAATGAGTTCGATTTCAACATGAACAACGATCTGGGCAAGATGGTCCTGAATCCGGATGTCAACGTCCGTTCCAGGGGGGTGATGGAGAAATGCTCCATGTGCATCCAAATGACCCAAAAGACCATCTTGGACGCCAAGCGCGAGGGCAGGACCATTGCCGACGGAGAGTTCCAGACCGCCTGTTCCGCTGCCTGTGGCAGTGGGGCCATGGTCTTTGGGGACATCAACGACAAGGAGAGCCAGGTAGCGAAGTTGAAGGAGGACAAGAGGATGTACCATCTCTTGGAGCATATTGGGACAAAACCCAATGTATTCTATCATGTAAAAGTTAGAAACACCAACGAGGCTTAATAATAAAAGAAATAACCAGAAGATAAATTATGGCGTCGCATTACGAAGCACCTATTCGAAAGCCCTTAGTGCTCGGAGAAAAGAGCTACCACGATGTAACCGTGGACATAGCACGTCCGGTTGAGGGAAAGGCCAACAAACAGTGGTGGATCGTCTTCACCATTGCCTTGGTTGCCTTCCTTTGGGGTTTGGGATGTATCATTTATACCATATCCACCGGAATCGGGGTCTGGGGTCTTAACCGGACCGTCAACTGGGCCTGGGACATCACCAACTTTGTCTGGTGGGTGGGTATCGGCCACGCAGGAACCTTGATTTCGGCCGTACTCTTGCTCTTCAGGCAAAAGTGGAGAATGGCGATCAACCGTTCGGCGGAGGCCATGACCATTTTTTCGGTGATCCAGGCGGGACTTTTCCCGATCATCCACATGGGCCGCCCCTGGTTGGCCTATTGGGTGCTTCCGGTACCCAACCAATTTGGATCCCTTTGGGTGAATTTCAACTCCCCACTGCTTTGGGACGTATTTGCGATCTCCACCTACCTTTCGGTATCCATGGTGTTCTGGTGGACCGGGCTGTTGCCTGATTTTGCAATGATCCGGGACCGGGCCATAAAGCCGTTCCAAAAGAAAATATACAGCCTGTTGAGTTTTGGTTGGACGGGCCGTGCCAAGGATTGGCAGCGTTTTGAGGAGGTGTCCCTTGTTTTGGCAGGTTTGGCCACCCCCTTGGTACTTTCGGTCCACACCATCGTATCGATGGACTTTGCCACCTCGATCGTTCCGGGCTGGCATACCACGATCTTCCCTCCCTATTTTGTGGCAGGGGCGATCTTCTCCGGTTTTGCCATGGTGAACACCCTCTTGATCGTCATGCGCAAAGTGTGCAACCTGGAGGATTATATTACCGTGCAACACATAGAATTGATGAACATTGTGATCATGATCACCGGTTCCATAGTGGGCTGTGCCTATATCACCGAATTGTTCATCGCCTGGTATTCCGGGGTGGAGTACGAACAGTACGCCTTTTTGAACCGTGCCACGGGACCTTATTGGTGGGCCTATTGGGCCATGATGACCTGTAATGTGTTCTCCCCGCAGTTCATGTGGTTCAAAAAACTCAGGACCAGCATCATGTTCTCCTTCTTCATTTCCATTGTGGTGAACATCGGGATGTGGTTCGAGCGCTTTGTGATCATTGTGACCTCCCTGCACCGGGATTACCTGCCCTCTTCCTGGACCATGTTCTCCCCCACCTTCGTGGATGTGGGATTCTTTATCGGAACGATAGGGTTCTTCTTTGTGTTGTTCCTGCTGTACGCAAGGACCTTCCCAGTGATCGCCCAGGCGGAGGTGAAATCCATCCTGAAATCCTCAGGGGAACACTATAAAAAATTAAGGGATGCCGGAAAGCCCCTCTATGAAATGCCGAAGAGCAGGGGAACCACAACGGTTTCCGCGGCCAAGGGGTCGGAACATATCAATTCCCTATTGGAGGCCATCGGTACCTTTGACGCGGAGCGGGACACTGCGGACGATCTGAAGCAAATCAAGGGCATCGGCCCCCAAATGGAGGAGGCCCTGAACCAGATCGGGATCCATACCTTTGCGCAGGTGGGCAGGATGACCGAAAGGGAATACGATCTGTTGGATTCCATCACCGGTTCCTTCCCCGGAAGGGCACAGCGGGACGATTGGGCCGGACAGGCGAGGAAGTTAAACGATAAAAAATAGCTATGGCATCAAAAGTTATACAGGCAATATATACGGATGACGATGTGTTGATGCTTGCCGTTAAAAAGGTTCGTGCGGCCAAACACCACATCGAGGAAGTCTATACCCCCTTTCCCGTACACGGATTGGACAAGGCCATGGGACTGGCACCCACCCGGATTGCCATCACTTCATTCCTTTACGGCCTATTGGGCCTAACGGTGGCCATTGTGATGATGAACTACATGATGATCAAGGACTGGCCCCAGGACATTGGGGGGAAGCCCAGTTTCAGCTTCATTTCGAATTCACCGGCCTTTGTGCCCATCATGTTCGAGATGACGGTGTTCTTTGCCGCCCACTTGATGGTGATCACCTTTTATCTCAGGAGCAGGATGTGGCCCTTCAAGAAGGCGGAGAACCCTGACAAGCGTACCACCGATGACCACTTCCTGATGGAAATTGGGGTACACGACAACGAAAATGAACTCGCCGACCTTCTATGGGAAACCGGGGCGGTGGAAGTCAACATTACAGAAAAGGATGCTTAAGGATATGAAACATTTAGGTAAAATAAGTGTTGCCCTGGGATTGATGCTCGGCCTTGCCGCCTGCGCGGACAAGGACAGGCCCAATTACCAATATATGCCCAATATGTACGAATCCGTGGGATACGAGGTCTATGACAAGGCGGACAACGGGCTCTTTCCCGATGGAAACGTGGCCCTATTGCCCGTGGAAGGGACCGTTCCCAGGGGATATACCCCCTATGAATTCCCAAACAATTTCAGTGGCAAGGAACAGGCAAGGGTAAACCCGAGTCCCTTGGATTCCCTTCAAAGTGAGGCGAACCTGGCTCAGGGAAGGGCGCTCTATACCATATATTGTTCCATATGCCATGGGGACAAAGGCGATGGACAGGGGAACTTGGTAAAACGCGAAAAGATACTGGGGGTTCCCACTTTTGCGGATCCCGGACGGAACATTACCGTGGGCACTGCTTACCACACTATCTATTACGGTTTGAACGCCATGGGCTCCTATGCCTCGCAGCTGGCCAGTGAGGAAGAGATGTGGCAGGTGTCCGAATATGTGATGCAGTTAAAGCAGGACCTAACAAAATAATTGGATAAGAATTGAGTATGTATACCTTTTCAAACAGACTTAGATTGGGATCCTTCATCGCCATGGCGGTGGGGCTGATTTTTTTGGGAATTGGTTTTGTTTCCGCGCCCTCCACGGTGGAAGAGGCGAAAGCCATGGTGGCATCGGCCCACGATGACGGGCACGCTGCCGTGGAAGCCCACGGGGAAGCAGGCCATGGGGAAGAGGTGGCCCATGATTCCGCCCACGATGCCCACCTGCTACAGCAGTTGCAGAACAGGCCCTGGTCCGCACTTTATGTGGCCGCCCTCTACATCTTTATGATCGCCCTTGGGGTGTTGTTGTTCTACGCAATAAACCGGGCCGCCCAGGCCGGGTGGGCCCCCTTGTTGTTCCGGGTGATGGAAGGAATTTCGGCCTATATGGTCCCCGGGGGGATCGTGGTCTTTGTACTCTTGGTCCTTTCCGTGTTCCAGGTGAACCATTTGTTTGTTTGGATGGACCCGGATGTGGTGGCCCAGGATGAAATCCTGCAGGCCAAATCAGGTTACCTGAACCCGACCTTCTTTTTGATCCGGGCCCTGATCTACCTAGGGGGATGGATCTTTTATCAACAATATTCCAGGAAATTGTCCCTGGCCCAGGACGTCTCCGATGACCACAGCAATTTTGTGAAGAACTTCAAATGGTCCGCCGGCTTTTTGGTATTCTATCTGGTATCGGAGTCCATGATGTCATGGGATTGGATCATGAGCTTGGATCCCCACTGGTACAGTACCCTTTTTGGGTGGTATGTGTTCGCCGGGATGTTCGTTTCGGGGATCACGGTCCTGGCCATGGTCACCATCTATTTGAAATCAAGGGGCTATCTCGAGGATGTGAACGACAGTCATATCCACGATCTGGCCAAGTATATGTTCGGGTTCAGCATCTTCTGGACCTACCTTTGGTTCTCCCAGTTCATGTTGATCTGGTATGCGAATATTCCGGAGGAAACCTCGTATTTCCTGCGACGGAACGTGAATTCCTGGAATACGCTGAGC
>CALDPL010000122.1 GCA_937911965.1 uncultured Allomuricauda sp.
CGCGTATGACCATCACGATGTTCAAGGGGAAGCTCCACCGCCTCACGGTGACGGAAGCCGACCTCTACTACGAAGGCTCCATCACGCTCGATGGGGTGAATCTCCAAGACCTGGATATGAAAACCCTTACCAAACATATCGTGATGGTGACCCAAGAGTCCTACCTGTTTTCCGGTTCGGTGGCCAGAATGGAGCCCATCGTGAACAGTTTTAACTGGATCAGGGCCAACATTTCCTTGGAATGTGAATCAATGGGCTGATCGCGCAACAATCCCAAATGCGCATTGAGCTCATCCACTGTGCCATAGCTATCGATACGGATGTGGTGTTTGGGCACCCTTTTGCCCGTAAAGAGAGAGGTCGTGCCCTTATCCCCGGTCTTGGTGTATATTTTCATGTGGTATGCTTCTTTAATTGGTAGGTGGTCCCCAGTGCCCGGGAATCATTCGCGGGAGCTGTGCTTGCGCTTGCCCTCCATAAAACTTCTGGATTTCCGGCGTTTGGACCTGCTTCTGTTCCTGTAGATAATGATCAGGTAGACCACGGCCAACACGCCGAGGACATACCAAATGATGTTGCCTGTCATACTATTTTCCATACTTAAAAATAAGGCATTAAATCCGGACTTTAAAATGTTCCTTTTGCTGTTCCCTTCTGATAAATAGGATTCCGCAGTGGTATAGGTCCATGCTGACGCTGATTTGGGGCAGGGCGATCAGGGAGTTCCACAACTGTAGCTTTTGCGGGTTCGACCGGATGCCATCGATCAGGATCATGCTGTCATTGTGCAGCCTCCCCTTGGACAGCAGGGTGTTGAATTCCGAAACTCTCAATTGCTCGAACAAGAGCAGATCCAAGGGATCCTTGTCAAATCGGATCGTGGAATCGACTTTCAGCATCCGCTGCCTTAGGGAAACCCGATTCCCGATGCGGATATTTTTGGCCTCGAAATATTTTTGGCACTTCAAAAGAACGTCCAAGGTCCTGTTGCGGTCCATTCTCGGTTTTCTGTACAGGCACCGGGTCACAAGCCCATAGACAAAGGGGGAATGCAACCCGTATTGGTTGGTGGATTCCAACAGAAATCGAATATATGCCGCAATTCCAAAAAGCATGTTTCAACCAAATTGATTACTCCTCCATCCGGGAGGAGAGTTCGAACCAACGTTCGGTCTTTTGATCGATGGCATCGGTGACCTCCCTGAGCTCCACCGATAAACTGTCGATCTCTTCCCCTTTGAGCCCGGGCTGCGCAAAGCTGTTCTGCAGCCCCAACTTCCTTTCCTCCAAATTCTGTATGTCCTTTTCCAACTGTTTGTATTCCCTTTGTTCCATATAGGACAACCCGATCCTTTCCCGATCCCTTCCCTTGGATTTTTCGGTCTTTTCCTGGGCAAGGTCCCTCTGCTCCCTTCTTTCGAGCTCCTGACTGCCGGCATATACCCGGTAATCCGTATAGTTTCCGGGAAAATCCTCTATGGTTCCGTCCCCTTGGAAAATGAAGAGATGGTCCACGATCTTGTCCATGAAATAGCGGTCGTGGGAGACCACGATCAGGCAGCCCGGAAAATCCAACAAAAACCCTTCCAAGACGTTCAGGGTCACGATATCCAGGTCGTTGGTCGGTTCGTCCAGGATCAAGAAATTGGGATTTTGGATCAGCACGGTACAGAGGTAGAGGCGTTTTCGTTCCCCCCCACTGAGTTTTTCCACAAAGTCGTATTGTTTTTTCCGATCGAACAGAAAGCGTTCCAACAATTGCTGGGCGGAAATCTGCTTCCCTTTTTTCAAGGGGATATAATCCCCGAATTCCCGGATGACATCGATGACCTTCTGTCCTTCCTTGACGGCAATGCCCTTTTGGGTGTAGTAGCCAAACTTTACGGTGTCCCCCACAACGACCTTTCCGCTGTCCACGGCCTCCCTTTGGGTGATCAGGTCCAGGAAGGTCGATTTGCCCGTGCCGTTCTTTCCAATGATGCCCACGCGTTCCCCTTTTCCAAAGGTGTAATCGAATTTGTTGAGAATGGTCTTCTCCCCATAGGCCTTGGATATTTTGTGCAATTCCAGGATTTTGCTGCCCAGGCGTTCCATATTGAGCTCGAGCTCGACCTGATGGTCTTTTTTTCGGGCCAGGGCCCTTTGTTTTATTTCCTTGAAATCATCGATCCGGGATTTTGATTTTGTGGTCCTTGCCTTGGGCTGCCTGCGGATCCAATCCAGTTCCTTTTTGTACAGCAGTTTTGATTTGTGCTGTTCCACCGTCTCCCGTTCCATACGGGCCTCCTTCTCGTTCAGATAATAGGAGTAATTGCCCTTGTAGGTATAGAGCTGGTTGTTGTCCAGTTCGATGATCTCATTACAGATCCGATCCAGAAAGTAGCGGTCGTGGGTGACCATGAACAGGGAAATGCTCTCCTTGCTGAAATAGGCCTCCAGCCACTCGATCATTTCCAGGTCCAGATGGTTGGTGGGCTCATCCATGATCAATAGGTCGGGCTTGCCCAGCAGGGCATTGGCCAGGGCCAGGCGCTTTCGTTGCCCCCCGGAAAGGGTGGAGACCTTCGCGTCGAGGTCCGTGAGCTGCAATTTGAACAGGATCTGTTTGTACTGGGTCTCAAAATCCCAGGCATTGTGCCGTTCCATGGCCTCAAAAGCCCTTTGGTAGGCCGCTTCGTCCCCGGGGTTTTCCACTGCTTTTTCATAGGCGGCTATGATCTTGAGAATCTCGTTGTCCGTGGACAATATGGTCTGTTCCACGCTCAAGCCTGGATCCAAGGGAGGGTCCTGTTCCAAAAAGGAAAGCTTGATGTCCTTTCTCATGGTGACCTGCCCCGTTTCACCGCTGTCCTTGCCGGCCATGATGTTCAGGATCGAGGTCTTTCCGCTGCCGTTCTTCGCGATCAGGGCAATTTTTTGATCTTTGTTGATCCCAAAGGAAATTCCGGAGAAAAGCAGCAGTTCCCCATAGGATTTCGATATGTTTTCGACGTTCAGTAAATTCATGGAAATGGATGAAATATTTTGAAATGTGCAATTTCCGGTCCCTGTCCCTTTTTCATGCCGTGATCCCTATTCTTCCTTCCCCTTTTCAAAGCAACAAAATACCGGGCTGCTAAAATAGCCTTTATGCGTCGATTATCCCGTATTTGGACCCTGGGGCATTTACTGCAATGGCCCGGGCCAATGGAAGGTCGCTTCCGGTATTCCAATACATCAATGGCATCACAAACCGGAATACCTGATCATATAGGCGTAGCGGATCGCCAGGGCCGCGATCAGGGGAATGAATACAGGGGAAAACTCCTGGATCCCGAACATCCAAAACACCAGGCCCAGGCCGATGAGGCCCAAGGCGGCCCACAGGTATTTCGCGGACCAAGGGGGCAGTCGGTCCCCAAAGGCAAAGACGAAGGCAAAGATCGCATTCAGGGGGAAGGCCCATAGTACGTTGAAGTTCATGGGTGTCGAAGTGTGTTGGGTCCCAAACCAGAGGACCAATAAAAAGCAGCCGACAAAACCCGTGATCGACATCAACCCAAAATCCAACCAGCGGCTTCGGGTCTTATGGGTGTGGTCGAAATAGGTGATGGCCAGGGTAAAGGCCAGGAGTATCAAGAACCAGAACAAGGGGGAAAGGGGAAAAAAACCCTGCTGCACGGGCTGGCCGTAATCCAGGATGGTGCGCTCCCTCTTGACCAGGGGACGGTCGTGAAACCTGGTGTTGCGAAGTTGTTCCATGGCGTAGGTGGGAAGGAACATATGCTCCTGTACCGTGGCCTTTCGGTCCACCACCGATCCAAAAGCCAGGTCAATGCCCAGCATGGCCCAGGAATTGGTCTTGAGAAACTGCCTGACCAATTGCCTAAAGGTGTAGCGCCTTTCCAAGTGGGAACCGTCAAAGACTATGGCATCCCCGAACTGCTGTTTCAAGATCACCCCGCTGATGCTGGAACAATTGTTCAATAGGGGGTCGTAGAGGTAATCCCTGTTTTGGGGAAGGTGGTTGTATTCAAAAAAGGCGAGCAATTGGTTGCGCTCCTTTAGGTCCAGGTCCAAGATTTGTTCCTTTACCCAGCGTTTTTCCAATTCGTATTCGAACAGAAAATCGTCAAAGCTCCTCCTGGAGAGGGAGTAGATCATCTTGCCCTTGACGAAGTTCAGGTAGAAGTTGGGCCTGTTAAAATCAAAGGTTCCGTAATTATAGACCTGGTCCAGGCCAAGTCCGGGATCCTGTACCCTGAAGGCCGTATGGCCAAATGCGGAATAGAGTTCCTCCCCAGGGGCGCAGGTCAACATGCTGATCTTTGATTTTTCGGTCAGGGGTATGCCTTGGGAAAAGAGGGCATTTCCCAAAAGAAGGGAAAATAGGACTGTAAAAAGGGTTTTTGGTCTTTGGCTGAAATTCATCAGCGCAAATATCACAATTATTACGGCACGGCCGAACTTCTGGGACAAACAGTTTGGATTTTAGGTTATTTTTACAAAAAATGAGTCGGATGAGAACCTATATCCCCAACTTTTTTACCATGCTCAACCTAGGGAGCGGATGTGTGGCCACGGTATTTGCGGTACTGGGCAAATTGGAATGGGCGGCACTTTTTGTGTTCCTTGGGATATTCTTTGATTTTTTTGACGGCCTGGCCGCCCGGGCCCTCAAGGTCCAAAGCGAACTTGGGGTCCAATTGGATTCCCTGGCCGATATGGTCACCAGCGGGCTGGTCCCCGGCCTGGTGATGTTCCAATTGCTCAATATGGCGGGACGTGGCGGCTGGAACCTGGGCTTTTTGGGCCATGATATGGAAATGACCCTGCTGCCGTTTTTGGGTTTTGCCATTACCCTGGCCTCGGCCTATCGATTGGCCAAGTTCAATCTTGATGAAAACCAGACTTCCTCCTTTGTGGGGCTGCCCACCCCGGCCAATGCCCTGATGATACTTTCCCTGCCCCTGATCTTGTTGCACCACAACAACGATTGGCTCAATTCCTTGATCCTGAATCCCTGGTTTTTGATCGGCCTGACCCTTTTGAGCAGTTATCTGTTGAACGCCCCGATCGCTCTTTTTGCACTGAAATTCAAGAATTTTGGGTTTGGGGACAATTGGCTGCGCTACCTTTTTCTTATTGGGAGCCTGATCATGTTGTTGACCTTGAAGTTTTTGGCCATTCCCCTGATCATTATTTTCTATATCCTGGCCTCCTTTTTGATGCCCAAGGAACCTTCTGTGGACTAAAAATCCAATTTTTTCTCCCGGAGCTGGAAGTTCTGCCCCAAATAGACCTTTCGCACCATTTCGTCCATGGCCAGTTCCTCGGGGACGCCGGCCTTTAGGATGCCCCCCTCGAACATGAGGTAAGATCGTTCGGTGATCGCAAGGGTCTCCTGCACATTGTGGTCCGTGATCAGGATGCCGATGTTTTTGTCCTTGAGCTGGGCCACGATCCTCTGTATGTCCTCGACGGCCACTGGATCCACTCCCGCAAAGGGTTCGTCCAATAGGATGAACTTGGGGTCGGTGGCCAGGGCACGGGCAATTTCGGTACGCCGTCGCTCGCCCCCGGAAAGGAGGTCGCCCCGGTTTTTGCGGATATGACCCAGGCCGAACTCGTCGATCAGAGACTCCATTTTCATATGCTGTTCCTTCTTGCTGAGCTTGGTGAGCTGTAGGACGCTCAGGATGTTCTTTTCAATGCTGAGTTTCCGGAACACAGAGGCCTCTTGTGCCAGATAGCCAATGCCGTGTTGTGCCCGTTTGTACATCGGAAATCCGGTGATGTCGGTCTTGTCCAAATAGATGGAACCCCCGTTGGGCTTGATAAGACCCACAATCATGTAGAAGGAGGTCGTTTTTCCGGCCCCGTTGGGTCCCAAAAGCCCCACGATTTCCCCTTGGTTGACTTCCAGGGAGATTCCCTTGACCACCTTTCGGCCCCTATAGGCCTTCATGATATTTTCTGCGCGTAGCTTCATAGGATTCGGCCAAAACTAAACATAATCTTTCTCCAATGGGCCCAATTTTGGATTTTTTTAGGCTTCCCCTTCCTCCAGGGCTTCCCAGAATTCATAGGCCCGACGCAGGTGGGGCACCACTATGGTTCCCCCCACCAAGGTGGCGATGCCCAGGGTCTCCATGACCTCCTCCTTGTTGGCGCCGGCCTTTTTCGAGGCCTCCAAATGGTACTTTACACAATCGTCGCAGCGCAGAACGGCGGAGGCGACCAGACCCAACAGTTCCTTGGTCTTTACATCCAGAGCCCCGGCCATATAGGCATTGGTATCCAGATTGAAGATTCGCTTAATGAGCTTGTTGTCCCCCTCCAGGAGCTTTTCGTTCATCTTGGAACGATAGGCATTGAACTCCTCCACTTTATTTGCCATTGTTGACCGGTTTGTTGTTTTTGGCCTCTCTCTCCTTTTGGGCCTCTTCCTCTTTTTTGGCATCCTGTCTGAGGACCCATCCGGAGATATAGATGCTCAATTGGTAGAGCAAAAGGATGGGAATGGCCACCACGGTCTGGCTTGCCACATCCGGGGGGGTGATGATGGCCGATAGGATAAGGACCAGCACCAAGGCCATCTTTCTGTATTTCTTGAGGAATTCCGGGGTCACCAATCCGACCTTGGTCAGGAAATAAATAATGATGGGAAGTTCGAACATGATCCCACAGGCGATCACCGAAGCCCGTACCGTGGAGACGTAGGAGGCCAGGTCGATTTCATTGAGGACTTCGCTGCTCACCTGGTAGGTACCCAAGAAATTGATGGACAGGGGAGCGACCACATAATAGCCGAAGACCACCCCGATGAAGAACAGGAAGGAGGCCGTTAGGATGAACCCCCTGGAATGTTTGCGTTCATTCTCGTAGAGCCCCGGACTGATGAACCGCCAAAGTTCGTACAGGATGTATGGAAACCCCAAAATGATACCGGCCCAGATGGAAGTCCAGATATGGGCCGAAAATTGTCCGGCCATCAACCGGCTCTGAATGGTAAAGGGCAGGGACCCCCCGCAGAAATCGGAGTCGATCCCAAAGAAAGTGGCAAGCTTGCAAAAGAACCTATAGGTGGGGAATTCCATGTTCTTCGGTCCGAAGATGATGACATCGAAAATAAAGCCCTTGAAGGCAAAGGCCACACAGGCGATGATCACCACGGCCAAGGTGGAACGGATTAGATGCCACCGAAGTTCCTCCAAATGGTCCAGAAAGGACATTTCATCCGGGTTTTTCTTTGCTTTCTTTACCATTATAGGATTCCCTCGTTTATCAGGTTATGGAGATGGACGACCCCGGCATAGGTGTCGCCGTCAAAGGCCAACAATTGTGAGATGTTCTTTTCCTGCAACAGTTTAAGGGCATTGACGGCCAAGGTGTCCACCGCAACGGATTTTGGATTGGAGGTCATGATGTCCTTGGCGGTGAGGCCGCTGATGTTGTCGTATTTGTTGAGCATCCTCCGGATGTCCCCGTCGGTGACGATGCCGACCACCTTTCCCCGATCGCTCACGGCGGTCACCCCGAGCATTTTCTCGGAAATTTCGATGATCACTTCCTTGACGCTTGAATTTATGTCGACCTCGGGCTTGCTGTTGCCGCTGACGATGTCCGCGACCCTGAGGTAGAGTTTCTTGCCCAGGGAGCCCCCTGGGTGGTATTTTGCAAAGTCGGAACTGCTGAAGCCCCGGAGTTCCAACAGGCAGATGGCCAGGGCATCCCCGATGGCCATTTGGGCCGTGGTACTGGTGGTGGGGGCCAGATCGTTTGGACAGGCCTCCTTGTCCACATGGGCGCCCAGCACAAAATCGGCCTGTTTGGCAAGGATGGATTCCATATTGCCGGTGATTCCGATCAATTTGTTGCCCCCGGATTTGATCAGCGGCAACAAAGCCTTTATTTCAGGGGTGTTCCCGCTCTTGGACAGGCAGATCACCACATCGTCCTGTTGGATGGTGCCAAGGTCCCCGTGAATGGCGTCCGCGGCATGCATAAAGATGGAGGGGGTGCCCGTGGAGTTCAGGGTGGCCACTATTTTTGAGGCGACAATGGCACTTTTTCCAACACCTGAAACCACAACTCTTCCCTTGGAATCCAGGATGTATTGCACGGCCAAGGCGAATTGGCCGTCCAACTGATCGATCAGGCCCCCAATGGCCCTGCTCTCCAGTTCGAGGGTTCTCTTTGCTATGGACAAAATGGACTGGATGTCGTTCAAGCCAATTAATGAATTATGTGGTTGCAATCCTAAAAGAATGTCTTATCTTTAAGTTTACAAAACTAATCAAACTATCCTTTATAGACCATAAGGGAATGTGGAATACTTCAAGCACTTGATAGTTGAAAAAAAAAAGTTTCGACGACCTCCCGGGTTGCCTGGCATTATATTAAATAGAAAAATGCGGAAATGAGCTTAACGAATACGGATTTGCATTCCTCTCTTAAAAAATATTTTGGTTTTTCTAAATTCAAGGGACTTCAGGAAATTGTTATCAAGAACATCATGGAGGACAAGGACACCTTTGTGATCATGCCCACCGGAGGTGGGAAATCCCTATGCTACCAATTGCCCGCCCTTGTCAAGGAGGGGACCGCCATAGTGATATCCCCCCTGATCGCCCTGATGAAGAACCAGGTGGACGCCATACGGGGAATATCGGAACAGAACGGGATTGCCCATGTCCTGAATTCCTCCCTGACCAAGTCGGAAGTGAGACAGGTCAAAGAAGATATTTCCAATGGGGTGACCAAACTCCTGTACGTCGCCCCCGAATCCCTGACCAAGGAAGACAATATCGAGTTCCTGAGAAAGGTCACCCTATCCTTTGTGGCGGTGGACGAGGCCCACTGCATATCGGAATGGGGCCATGATTTCAGGCCGGAGTACCGCAACATCAAAGGAATCATCAACCGTTTGGGGGAGGGAATCCCGATAATCGGCCTTACCGCCACGGCGACCCCAAAGGTACAGGAGGACATCATCAAAAACCTGGGGATGGTCGATGCCAAGGTCTTCAAGGCCTCTTTCAACAGGCCCAACCTCTTTTATGAGGTCAGGCCCAAGACCCAGAATGTGGATGCGGACATCATCCGTTTTGTAAAACAGCATCGGGGAAAGTCCGGCATCATCTATTGTCTCAGCCGAAAAAAGGTGGAGGAACTGGCACAGGTCCTTCAGGTCAACGAAATCAGTGCGGTGCCCTACCACGCGGGCTTTGATGCCAAGACCCGTTCCAAATACCAGGACATGTTCCTGATGGAGGATGTGGACGTGGTGGTGGCCACCATAGCCTTTGGTATGGGAATCGACAAGCCCGATGTGCGTTTTGTGATCCACCACGACATTCCCAAGAGCATTGAGAGC
>CALDPL010000123.1 GCA_937911965.1 uncultured Allomuricauda sp.
GATTTCGATGCCCTTGAGGTAATCATGGATCAGGTCATCGCCCCAGCCGTTGAGTTCGTAGCTGGTCGCCGGCGGCCCATCGGGAAAGCGGAAGAAGCTGCTGTATAGCGGATGGTTGTTGGGCAGCTTGTGCAACGCCTGGGCGCCGAAGATCGACGCCATCTGGGCTTCGAAAGACCTGGCAAACAGCCCGTCGATGTCATGGTTGCAATCATCGACAAATACAAATCCCCCGTTGTTGACATAGGTTTCAAAATTCTCCGCTTCCTTTTTGGTGAACTCCACCAATTTATGGCCCGAAAGGTAACAAAAGGGGCTTTTGAAAATCGCATCGCTTGCCAGGGGGACGATCTTTTCCTGGGTGTCCACCCTCAGGGTGGTATATTCCACCAGGGAATTCAGCAGATTGGAGGGCATCCTCTGATCCACATCCCAGTTCCCGGATTCGTACTGCAAGCGGGTAAAGAAAAAATCGTTCTGCAAAACCATGGTCCAAATTGGGTTGGGCTCTATTCCAAAAAAATGAAAACTGGCGGTCCACGCAAATTTGTGAACCACCAGTCCCATTTCATTCAGATTTCCTAAACGGCATCCGATAGGCTGGTAAAAGTGAAGTCCCTAATCTTCATATAGGGGATCAGATCACCATCGACACGAACCTGCTTCCCAAGGGATTCAAGGTTGTTGAGCATGATGATGGGGCTTTCGTTGAACCTGAAATTCTTTACCGGGAACTTGATCTGCCCGTTCTCGATATAAAAGGTACCGTCCCGGGTCAGTCCGGTGAAGAGCAAGGTCTGCGGATCCACACTGCGGATGTACCAAAAGCGGGTGACCAGGATGCCCCTTCGGGTACCCTTGATCATATCCTCCAGACTTTCGTCCCCTCCGGCCATGATGATATTGCTGGGAAAGGGCATGGGGTCCACCCCTTGCTGCCCTGCCCAATAGCGGTCATATGCAAGGTTCTTGACCACGCCCTGTTCTACCCAACTGGTCTTCTTTAGGGGCATGCCCTCACCGTTCCAAGTGCGTGTGGGCACATCGGGATGCAGGGGGTCGGACCAGATGGAGACCCTTTCGTCCACGATCTTCTGGCCGATTTTGTTGCCTCCACCGGCAGCCGACATAAAGCTCCTGCCCTCATCCGCGGAACGGGCGTTCAGGGACCTGAACATGGTGCCCAGCAGGTCCGAGGCAGCGGCAGGTTCAAGGATGACCGTATATTTTCCGGGTTCAATGGCCTGGGCTCCCCTGGACATCACTGCCTTGTCCAGGGCCACCTTGGATGCTTCCGCGGAATCGAACTTGGAAATGTCGTTATAGTCCCTGGTCACCCAGCCCGAGCCGGTACCATCATTGGTCCGCATGGTGACCGTAAAGTCCACATTGGTGGATTGGTTGTAGGCGAACAGCCCCTTGGAGTTGATCAAGGCGGTAAAGCCCGCGGAATCGTTCAAAAAACCGGCAGCGGTGACATCCTGCCGGGACGCGGGAACTATGCTTTTGCCGGCCACCTCGGCCCTGTATTCCGGGGTGATGTCCGCCGTGGCCTGTTTATAGGTTGTCGAGGGATCGTACTGCTGCGGCTCCAGAGGCGGCATGTATTCCGGATTCTCCGGGGAGAGCTGGGCCAGTTCTTCGGCCCTGCGCACCACCTTTTCCAGGGAGGCATCATCAAATTCATCAATGGATGCCGTACCCGTCTTCTTGCCAAAGCTGGACTGTACGGTCAAATTCTGGGTCGATCCAAAACCCGAGGTGGATACGGTGTTCCTGGCATAGCGGATGTTGCCACTGTCCCGCCCGCTGAGATTGATC
>CALDPL010000124.1 GCA_937911965.1 uncultured Allomuricauda sp.
AAAAGCGGGCCTTTGCATAACTTTGGTAAAAGAAGGATTCCCATGAAAACGATTTTGATACCCACAGATTTCTCAGACAATGCCCTGCATGCCCTAAAATACGCCCAGGCGCTCTACAAATGCGATAGGGCGTGTTTTTTCATACTCCACGCCTATGGGGATGAGGCCTATTCGACCCATCATGCCGATCCAAATTCGGATTTGGAGCAGGTCAAAAGGGAAATTAGGGGAAATGCGGAACGGAAACTTGACCAAGTATTGGATTCCGTCATCGGCCTTCCCCCCAATCCCCTGCACAATTTTGAATTGATCGCGACCATGGACAGCCTTGTGGACGGGGTCAACAGCCTGGTGGAAGAAATCAACATGGACCTTGTCGTGATGGGAACCAAGGGGGAGACCAGCGATTACAAGGGCAGTTTTGGAAGCAAGACCGTGGAAGTCTTCAAATATGTCAAATGTCCCGTTCTGGCGGTTCCGATGAATTATGAACCGGTTCGCCCCAAAAATATACTTTTCCCCACGGATTATCTGGTACCCTACAAGCGAAGGGAACTCAAACTTCTGGACGACTTGGGAGGGGAGTACAAATCCAAGATCCACTGCCTGTACATCACTGATTTTGATGAATTGGCCCCCAGGCAGCTCGACAACAAAAAATTTCTGGAACGCAGCCTTTCCCGCTCCTATCTTTCCTTTGGGACCGCCCCGGTCAAGAACAGGGCCGAGATCATCCTTGAACAGATTGAATTGAACAAAGCGGACCTGTTGGTGATGGTAAATTCCAGGCATTCCTATATCGAGGACATGCTCTACCGTTCCACCGTGGATCTGATGGCCCTGAAATTGAACATTCCCTTATTGGTCATGCAAAATTTGTTCAGGTGAACCCCTCGGTTCCAAAGGGAGTATGTCATTATTGCCTATTTGGGTTCCCCGATTCCATGTTTTTTTGATCGGCATAATAGTCCATGACAAATTTTATTTTGTTTTGGATATTTGAAGGAATAGGGACATCGGGCAGTATTCCCGTTGTATTGTACCCTTTGTTGGGCACCTCCTTGTCGAGGGTACCCGTGGGATACCCAAAATAGATGTTGCGCCCACAACTGGGAAGGGACACCATATTGATACCGGTATAATCGATGGTCCCTGCACTTGGGCCGCCAAAGGTCGTGACCTTATCACTGGCATCCTTGGAGTGGAGGATGAAAGATTCCGAAGCGCTCATACTGCCGTGATCCATAAGGATGGCCACCTGTTCTATTTTGGACTCGAAGGCCTTGAAACTGCGCTCTGGATATATCGGTCCTTCCACAATTTGACCCATTGCATTTTCGATGCGTTCCACCACGGGTCCATAGAGCTCCTTGGAATTTATGGCAAGCCTGTCAAAATAGGTCTTGGTGTCCGCTGAAGCCAATACCCATCCCTGGCTGCTTTGCATACTCTCAGTGGCATAGGCATCCAAAAAAGCCAAATAAAGGGCATTTCCACCAATGTTGCCCCGTACATCGATGATCAGGATTTTGGTATTCCTTATCAAATCCAAATGTTCCGTCAATACCTTGATGAAATCGTTGGAATCCACCAAGAACGAAGGTATACTGAAAAGGGTGGTATTGTTGTTCAAGGTCAACAGGCTTGGCAGCCTCAGGTTGTTTTTGTCCATGGCTCGGGTCTCCAGGGAGGGTTCTGAATTGAGTTTTCCCCAATAGATGCCACCGGTCAGCACAAATAAAAGTTGCTCCTTGAACAATTGTCCTTCAACATATCTCGGGGCGTGGCCATAGGAATAATAGGTCCCCATGTACAGTTCGCCCTCCCTTTGGAAGCTCGCCTTGAGTTCCCCTGCGATTGTGGAATCATTGGTGGATTCCATGATATATGCGTTATAGGATTCCCCCCTTTTCACAATACCGATCTTGGAAATTCCATCCGACCAGGTTCCCACCAGGCCCTTGGGGTCCATTGTGTTCAATTTTAGGGTATCCGGGTCCATGGACCTTTGTCGAACCCTTGTTTTGAAGAGTTCAAGTTCCTCTGGGCCATAGGCCGGCGATTCCATTACAAAAAGATGCCCGTCCTCAAAGTTTCTCAAAAAATCCTGTAATAGGGCCGTGCAGTTTTCAAGCGTTGTTTGGTTCGCTTTCCCCGCGTATTGGGACTTCCACCTGAAATAGGTGTCGGCTTTGCCCTGTTTCTTTATAAAGGCCAAGCCTATATAATTGGATTCCAAGCTTTGGACGAGTCGCTCATATATTTGTGGACATTCGCATTCCAGGGCTTGGGAATAGGTTAGCGATTGAATGAACAATAATGTGGTGATCAGGAATGATTTCATTTTGGTGTTGTTGACAATGTTAATACAAATGGACTGCTCTACTCTTTTTAATCCCCGTCAGGGCTCAGACCAATCCGGACAATTCCTTGTAAAAGACAAATAGGGAGATGACAAGAACCATGTACCCAAATCCCTTTTTTAGATTTTTTTCGGCCAAGCGGTGGGAACATTGGACGCCCAGGAACATACCGGTCAGAGATAAGGCCGTGAAGCTGAACAAAAGCAGCCAATCAAACTCTACTTGGCCCAGATCTCCCATAAATCCGGTGAAGGATTTCAAGGCAATGATCAAAAGGGAAGTGGCAATGGCTTTTTTGAAGGGCATTTTTAAAAATACCAGCAGAACGGGTACGATCAAAAAACCCCCTCCGGTCCCGGTAATTCCGGTTAGGATCCCTATTCCAATTCCGAACAGGGGAATGGGAAGGATTCGGTTCCCCGTTTCCTTTCCAAACTTGGACCGCCCCCCATGTTCCTTGATGGCGAGAATGGCCGAAAGGGCCATTAACAAACCGAAGAGCAACATGATGGCCAAATCCTTGTCAATGAACAGGCCATGGGCCTTCCATTCAAAAATGACCTCTGGAATCAAGGGCAACAAAAACCTACGCACCCCAAAGACGGTAAACATCATGGGTATTGCAAAGAGCAGGGACAAGTACCATTCGACTCTCTGCCTTCCCATATTGAGCAAGACCCCGACCATGGCCGAAATCCCTACCACAAACAGTGCATGGGCCGTTGCGGTATGCATGTCCAACAGGAAGAGGTAATTGAACATGGGGACGGCCATTGCCGAACCCCCACTTCCCGTGGTGCCCATGATTATACCCAGGACCAGGGCCCCGGCATATCCGAAGAGTTGAAAACTTTCCATTTAGTGTCTTCTTGAGGAAAATTGGTTTCCGATGGGATCCAAAACCTCCAGGAATCCCTGGAATTGGACCCTGAAGGGTTCATTTCCTTATGGTTGGGGTCATCCTCCGGCATAGATATAGGCACAATTGTGATCCTGTGCTTGGCCCAAGGCCCATACCCCGGAAGGTACTATCTGAATCCCCCCAAGGACGCCATCCTTCCATTCCATATAGACTGTCTTTGGATCCATGCCCAATCTATGGGCCGCCATCTCGGAGTAGACCTTCAAGGCGAGATTGCAGACACAGAACATGGCCCCTCGATCCAAAAGGGATTTGATGCCCCCAATGCCGGGCATGGGCATATCCCCTTCCTTGGGCTCATAAAAAGGGTTGCGCAGGGCGGCTTTACCCGTGGCGTTGTCCGGGATATTGAAGTGTTCCCCCAGCTGGTATTTGGCCCAGATTTTGGAATCCAAGGCAAAGGGTATGGCATCGTGCCTAAGAACCGTCAGCCCGGTAATGTCATTGTCCGGAGATCCGGTCTCATTGTGGGACAGGTAATAGGCCCAGTTCCAAATTATGGGAAATCCCCCATGGGGCATGGAGCCGTCAAATACCGCGCGGTGCCTGCCCTTGATCTTGTCAAACCAGGCTTTGGCATTTCCATTGGCAGTGGTTTCGTCCACTACCGCTGGCAAACTCAAATACCAAGACCTCAAAGGATGGGTGACCGCGGCCATTCCTGTGGCCGTGGCCCCCAGGGCCAGAGCCCCGACAAATGTTCTTCTTGATTGATGATTTTTCATGACTATTGATTTTTGATTAAACGATATTGATTTTTGTAGTATTCCACAATGGGGGGATAAGGCCCCAATTGATGTTGTTCCAATGGAAAATGATCAGCAAAGGGTCCATAGGGGGAAGAAAGCGGCTTTTTTTTCAGGTCGGGGTAGTCCCGGTCCAATCCTTTCTTTTTGGGCCTGGACATCCGGTTGATGTATCCGGCAACATCGTAGGCCTCCTCGTCGGTCAACACCGGCTTGTCGAAGGTGGCCCCAAAAGGCATGTTCCCCTTGATGAAATTGGCGGCTGTGATAACCCGGGTCATTCCTGCCCCATTATTATAGGAATCCGCCCCCCAAAGCGGAGGATAGAGGTACCCTTGGCCAATGGTGGCCTTTTTCCCCTTCCCGTCATTGCCATGGCATGGGATACAATGCTTTTCGAAGACCATTTTCCCCGCCTCCAGATCGACCGGACGGTTTGGAAGCGCGATTCGAACAAAACCCTGCCCCTTGATTTTTCCATCCACCGGGGCATAGCGGCCCAACCATTCCATGTAGGCGATCAGGGCCTTCATTTCCTTGCTGTCGGTGGGCAGAGGGCTACCGTTCATACTTCTCAACATGCATCCATTGATCCGCTCCTCCAAACTTCCCATTTTATTTTCCCGCTTCCTGAATTGGGGAAAACGTTGGACAATCCCAATCAAGGGGGCGGCATAGGGCTTTGTACCGGATTGGAGGTGGCAATTGGTACAGGAAAGCCGATTTCCGGCATAGGGAGCCTCACTTTCGGGTCCCAGGTATTTTGGGGTATTGTCAAAAAGTTCACGACCGTACTTTATGGTACTTGCCCTTGGTGAATCCCCCAAAACGTCAATGTCATATCGGTTATGGTAGACTGCCATTTCATCCGTTTTATCCATATCCTCATAGAATCCCCAAAGGACATATGTCAACAAAAAGGCCGAAATGATGAAAATGCCGAGTATGGAGATAAGGATCAAAGTATTGATCCTGACCAGGTCCGCGGCCATGGCTTGTTGCCCGCTGGGCATCTTTCCTGTCTTTGGTTCGTGCATACCTCCAATTTTATTTTGAGGACGCAAAAGTATTGAGGCATTGGATAAAATCACTAAAAATCAAGGGGATACACAGTAATCAGCATTGTAATGATAAGTGAACAAACCTGGATAGATCCTTAATTTTAGGTCAATATTGTGTAGACAACATTTTTCAAAGTACTGGAATACAAGGTTATTGAAATGTTAAAGAAATGGAAGGCAAGTAGGAATTTTACCTATCCCATTGGGCGAGGAAGGAAAAAAGGTCTTCATCCTGGGCCATGTTCAATTTTTTGCGAAGACGATACCGGGCCGTTTTTGCACTTTCGGGAGAGATTCCCAAGATGTTTGAGGACTCCTTAATGTTCAGATTCAGTCTTGCGAGAGCGGCCACTTTCAGGTCATTTCCACTGAGGTCGGGAAAACTTTCCTTTAAATTCGTCAGAAGTTTGGAGTGCACCTGGTCAAAATAACCCTTGAAATCCTCCCAATCCTTCTCCAGGGATTTGTGTTGTCTGATGGTTCGTTCCAATTGGCCGAGGGATTTGGCCTGTTCCTTGGGGGATGCGCCACGGATTTCCCTGAGCTGTCCGTACAGATTTTCCAAGAGTTCATTTTTTTGGACAAAGTTCAAGGCATATGAGGCCAGTTCCTTGTTTTTGAAATGCAGTTCGTTCTCCAATTCGAGTTGTTTGAGACGTTGGTTCTCCAAGGCCACATTGTTGAGGTGCTCCTTGGATTCCATGAGTTCCCGTTGTTTGTGGTTCTTTAACCTGAAACTTCGGATCAAAAAGAAGGAGAGCGGAATGAGCGTTGCGATTCCAAGGCCCAGCAGCCATTTTATTCGGGCATCCGATCGCTTGATTTGGGTGAGATACTCCAATTGGCGGTCCTTTTCCAACAATTCGCTCTCAAATTCCAGGGCAGCGATCTGCTTGGATTTGTCCGTGTCGTATATGGAATCCTTCAAGGCGATGTAACGGTCGTAATATTCAAGGGATTCCTCCAGTTTTCCCTCCTCCTTTTTCAGGAGTTTCAGTTCTTTCAGTGCGGCCAGGCGGTGTTTTTTCAGTTTCTTTTCCTCCGCTTCGGACAGGGCCAGTTCCAAATGTACCAGGGAAGCTTCAAAATTTTTCTGCAGTCGCAACAGCTTTCCGAACAGGACAAGATTACTGATATGTCCGTCCACGTCCCCTACTTTCATGGAAAGAATGGTGGCCTGTCTGATGTGGTATTCGGCCTGTTCCAATTCCCCTTCCTCCATAAAAAGCCTGCCCAATCGGTTGTGGACCTCTCCCATGCCATAGGTGAAATTATACTGGGAATGGATGGACAGGGCATTGTCCAAAAAGCGTTTGGCATCGTACAGGGAATTTTGTGCCAACAGGATATCTGCCATCTTGGTATAGGTGGTGGCGATACGATCCTTAAGGTCCAGTGCCGTAAATTTCACAAGGGCCTTTTCATAAAGCTTGTTCGCTTTTTCATATTCCAATATATCGGCATAGACCATCCCTGTATTGAGCAGACAGTTGGCCAGACCGGTATCGTCCCCCAATCTTTCGTAATCCGCCATGGCCTGGGTCAGGTTTTCAAGGGCGCTTTTGGGGTTTCCCTGGGCCCAATGGGCCACTCCGATAATCCGCTTCGCCTTGGCCGCTCCGGCGGAGTGGTCCAAGCTTTCTGCCAGGGCCAGGGCCTCTTTGCCGTATGCCACGGATTTTTCGGTGTCCACGATCCAATACTCATAGCCCAAATCGTTCAGGACGTCCACCCGGGCCTTTGGGGAGAGATCGCTTTGTCTCAATAGGGATTGTAGGCTGTCCAGGCTTTCCTGTCCTTGGACAACCGCTAGGAACAAAAAAAAGAAAATAGAGGTCAAGGCCCTCATAGTGAAAAGAATACTTTGTTTGTTTGGCTAAACGAAGTTAAACCAATTCTGGAATTGACCGAGGTTTTTGCACAATTTTGGATTCCATGGCTCAAGGAAAAGCGACCTTTTCCATCACCAATAATTCCACCCGGTCATGGAGCCATAGAAAACTCACCGGCAACTTGGGATTGATGTCCATTCTCCGAAAGGCACCAAAAGCGTTTTGTTTTCCCGTTCCCTGGACCAACAAAATTATTTTTTTGGAACCCAGGATGTTTTGCATGCCCAAGGTCATCCCAAACTCTGGCCTTTGTTCCAAATCCTGCAACATGCCGTGTTGTTTGGTCTGTTCGGAAAGTGCCGCGACATGGCAAAAGGGACGAAGTACCTCGGCAGGTTCGTTGAGTCCCAGGTGCCCATTACTGCCCAGGCCCAAAATGCAGAGGTCGATCGGACCCTGTGCTTCCAAAAGGGCCTGTATCCTTTTGCATTCATTTTTTGGGGAAGCCGGATTTGTCCTGAAACCGATATACCGTCTATCGGCAATCTTCAACGGCTCGATCAAATGTTCCCGTATATAATGTTCACAAGAGGCCGGATGCTCCTTGGGCAGTCCCACCCACTCATCCAATTTTATCAATTGGAGTCCCTTGAAACTACGGGGTGTTTTCGCATGGGCCTCCGCCAAGAACCGATAGGTTCCCAAAGGGGAGCTTCCTGTGGCTGCACAAAGTTTCAAGCGAGGGTTGAGGGAAAGGTCCCCCAATACCAACTCTGCGGCATATTCGCTCATTTCATCATATGTCTTAAAAAGCCGAATGCTCATAAGGCCCACGCATTTTCGCCATCATAGGGGATACATCCTTCATAGCGTCCGGGGACGGGATTGTATCTCAGGGCCATTGTGGTCCCGACTTCGGAACTGAAATAGCCCCATATGGTGAGCTCCTTGAGCATGCGGAAGAAATGGGGGGTCTTGGAAGGACCGTATTCCCGGGCCTCCCCCACCAATGGAAGCAGGAGCTCCAGGCGTTCTTCCTGTGAAAGTTCCACAAAGCCCCTTCCAAATCGGGCATTTGATTTTTCCTCCAATTCGGACAATCCCGAAATCAAGGCTCCTGCCTCCTCCAGACTGTAACAGTCATTGACCGTTCTTTGGATAAAGGCCCCGATATTTGCGGCTTTGGCCCCAGGGGATTCCAAGGTGGATGGGAGGATGCTCTCCCCGATTTCATCGAGCAGGGGCAGGTCTGCATCCTCGATGATATAGGGCCTTTTCTTGGGAGCTGCCGTACAGCCCGACAAAAAGAGCTCGGAACCCACTAGGGTGCCTCCCAATAAGACGGCCGTTAACCTCATTGCTTCCCTTCTTTCCATCATTGGGGTTGATTTGGTTCAAAGTTCATTCTTTCCATAATTTATAAGGTCTGTCCGCCTTGGATGTAAAGGGCAACTTGACTATCTTTCCGCTACCCGCGGATTGGTATGCCGCAAAGATGACCTCCAAGACCGCCTTTCCATCCTCCCCGTCCAATAGGGGAGTGCGGTCGTTTTTGACACAGTCCACAAAATATTCAAACTCTTGGGGGAACCCATAGTTCCAACTTTCTTCGTACATGGTATAGCTCCAGCCCACGGTATTTCCCGCTTTTTCAACGGCGTACCCAACGCCATCCGAATCGACACCCGTAACCTCGACCAGGGACTAACCCAGATCGACAACTGCCGGTTTTTCGGCGTCCGAGGCGTGTG
>CALDPL010000125.1 GCA_937911965.1 uncultured Allomuricauda sp.
CGCTCCCTGAGGTCGGACGAGGAAATCGACCGGGGCCTAAAGCGCATTTGGGACACCATGCTGGAAAGTATGTACCTGGGCTGCCATACCGAGGGAAAACTGCCAGGGGGCCTGAACGTGAAGCGCCGGGCCCACGACCTGCACCAAAACCTCATTGGGGACACCCCCTACTCCAACCCACGACAATGGATCGAAAGCATAAGGGACACCGAGGTAAAGTTCAGGCAGATTCTCAAATGGGTCAGCTGTTTCGCCCTCAGTGTCAACGAAGTGAATGCTTCCCTGGGCCGGGTGGTCACCGCCCCCACCAACGGCAGTGCGGGGGTGATACCCGCCGTATTGATGTATTATATGGTGATCGAGAACCACGATGGCGATTTCGATGACGTCAGGCAGTTTTTGTTGGTGGCCAGTGAGGTCGGCAGCATCTTTAAAAAAGGGGCCACCATATCCGCGGCCATGGGAGGCTGTCAGGCAGAGATCGGGGTCTCCTCGGCCATGGCGGCCGCTGGGCTGACCCAGCTTATGGGCGGCAGTCCCGAACAGGTGTTGATGGCGGCTGAAATTGCCATGGAACACCACCTGGGGCTAACCTGCGATCCCATTGGGGGCCTGGTACAGATTCCCTGTATCGAACGAAATGCCATGGGTGCGATCAAGGCGATCAATGCGGCCGAACTTGCCCTGGACAGCGACCCCAAGGAAGCCAAGGTACCCTTGGACAACGTGGTCAGCACCATGTGGGAGACCGCCAAGGACATGAGTTCCAAATACAAGGAGACTTCGGAAGGGGGCCTTGCCGTGGGGGTATACCTGAGCGATTGTTAATCCGGGCAATCCTCCTTGCCCCGGGTATCGATCAGGTGGACAATTTTCCAATGCCCATCGAAATTCACCATTTGAAAGGAGTTGACACCACAATGGCTGAACTCCCCATTGACCCAAAATTCATAGCCCACCCAGGCATTGGCCAGTCCCTGGTTCACTTGGATCGAAAAGGAAGTGAGCCGTTCCTCATAGGCAATGCTGTCCGGAATACTGACGATCGATTGGACAAACTTGGAAAAATCCTCCGTGGAAAACCGGGTTTTCCCTTGGGAATCCCTGGAGGTGGTCTGCAATGCAATCCCGGGAGCGACCGTGGAGAGGATCAGACTGGAATCCTGTTTGTGGAAGCCCTCGAAAAAGATTTCCACCACCTTTCTGACCTGGGAACGGGCATCCCCTATTTTCCCATTGGTTTGCTGGGCATGGAGCCCAAGTCCCCAAAACAATAGCGGGAGGACAATTAATTTCCAAGACTTTCCCATTCCTTTAGTGATTTGATCGAGATCCAAATTAAAGAAAACTGCTTACTTTTAACGGCTAAACAGGAAATAATGTCCATTGCAAAAAAAGAATACAAAAGAATCACGGTGAAATCCCTGGTGGAAATGAAACAGAACGGAGAAAAGATCAGCATGCTCACCGCCTATGACTATTCCATGGCAAAGATCGTGGATGCCGCCAATGTGGATGCCATCCTGGTCGGGGACTCCGCCAGCAACACCATGGCGGGCCACGAGACCACCCTTCCCATAACCCTGGACCAGATGATCTACCATGCCTCATCGGTGGTACGGGCGGCAAAAAGGGCCCTGGTCGTGGTGGACATCCCCTTTGGCAGTTATCAAAGCGATTCCAAGGAGGCCCTGCGTTCGGCCATCAGGATCATGAAGGAAAGTGGGGCCCATGCCGTCAAGGTGGAGGGAGGCAGTGAAATCAAGGATTCGGTCACCAGGATCCTCCAGGCCGGTATTCCCGTAATGGGCCACTTGGGACTCACCCCCCAATCCATCTATAAGTTCGGAACCTATACCGTACGCGCCAAGGAGGAGGAGGAGGCCCAGAAACTCAAGGACGACGCCAAGATGCTGGAGGAGCTGGGCTGTTTTGGGATCGTCCTGGAAAAAATTCCCGCCAAATTGGCCAAGGAAGTCGCCCAGAGCGTATCGATTCCCATCATCGGGATCGGGGCCGGGGGCGATGTGGACGGACAGGTCCTGGTGGTCCACGACATGCTGGGGATGACCCATGAGTTCCACCCGAGGTTCCTCAGAAGGTACCTCAACCTTTACGAAGCCATGGGAGATGCCATATCCCAATATGTGGAGGACGTGAAGTCCAGGGATTTTCCCAATGCCGAGGAATCCTACTGAACCCCAAAACCAACGCTAGCAATTGGCCGACAGCAACGTTTCTTCCGACCCATCCAATCTTCAGGTCATTTTTGAGGACAACCACCTAATTGTGGTCAACAAAAGGGTCGGGGACATCGTCCAAGGGGACAAAACCGGGGACGATCCCTTGTCGGAGGTGGTGAAAACCTATCTCAAGGAAAAATACAACAAGGCGGGCAATGTGTATCTCGGGGTGGTCCACAGACTTGACAGGCCCACTTCGGGGGTCCTGCTCTTTGCGAAGACTTCAAAGGCCCTGCCCCGTTTGAACAGGCACTTTGCCGAGGGGCAGGCCAAAAAGACCTATTGGGCCGTTGTGGATAGGGTCCCCGAACCCTTAAGTGCAACCCTGACCCATTGGCTGGTGCGCAACCCCAAACAGAACAAATCCTATGCCCATCCCAAGGAAGTCCCCAACAGCAAAAAGGCCGTACTGGAATACAGGGTACTGAAGACCCTGGATCGGTATTGCCTGCTTGAAATCGATTTGGGTACGGGCCGGCACCATCAGATCCGGGCGCAGCTCGCGGCCATGGGATGTCACATCAAGGGCGACCTCAAATACGGGGCGGATCGCAGCAACAGGGATGGCGGGATCCATTTGCACGCCCGATTTCTGGAAATCGAGCACCCCGTGAAAAAGGAACGGATTTCCTTTGAGGCGCCCCCTCCGCCGGACCCCCTTTGGGATGCCTGCATCAACGGGTGATCAAAAGGGCCTTCTCCCGAATGATCTGGGCAACCGGCTTGTTTTCCAAATGGCTTTCAAGCCAGGAAAGGATGTCCAAATAGAGAAATGCCCTTTTTTCATAGGGATGGTTCTCGTACTTTTTCAGTTCCTTGTACAATTTTTCAAACTCATCCCTGAGCTCGTGTGGATAGATGTCCCCAAGGCCCCTTAGAAACTTGATCATTTCCTTTTGTACGGCATGCAGGTCGTTCATTTTCAACAAGAACTTATAGGTGCTCTTCAATTGCACCTCCAAGTGATAGTCCATCCCGGCCTCATAGTGGGCCACTAGGCTCAAGACCCTGGCAAAGCACATCAGGTCCTCCCGCATCTTAAGGTTTTTATTGGAAATGATCCTCTTGAGGTACACGATGCAATTCTTGTTGTCCCCATTGCCAAAGTAGAGGCAGGCAATTTTATAATAGAGGAGCATGATGTGGTGCTCATCGATCCTGTCCCTGTGTTTTTTGACCCCGTATTCCACGATGTTCACCAAATACAGGCCCTTGTCAAAGGTTCCCTCCAAAAAATGAAGGTTCAGCCTGTTGTTGTTGATGTACAAAAAAGCAAGGGAGGCGATATTGTCATTGTGCGGGAACTTGGGGTCCGCCACCTGCTCCTCCAAACGTTCCAGGACATGCCTGAACCTGGAAGCGTACTTTACAAAAAACAGGGATTCCAAAAGGTAGTTGTTCCCCTTGAGGTAAAAGACCGGGTGCAAGGGAACCATCCCGGGATTGTCATCGAACAAGGCCACCCATTTGCTGGCATAGCGGTAGGCCAACAAAAAATCCTGGGTCAACAGGCTGTACCAAAGATAGGCCTTGTACAACCATAATTTTTCCCTGAATCCCAGTTTGTCAACTTGATGGGAGGGCATGTTTTTGTCAAAATACGCCCTGACCTTTTTCAGGTCCTCGTCACTGCGCACGTAACCCACCTGCAACATCATCCCATAGAGTTTCAGGGAAAGGTTGGACAGCTTGCTGGTCATCACATTGTGGGCGGAGAGTTCCTTGGCCTGCTGGGTCAGTTCATCGGCCCGGGCAGGAATGCTCCGGGTTATGTATTGGGTCTCTATGAGCTTTTCCAGTTCCACGATCTCATAGGCCACGTTTTTCTCCTCATGCTCCACGGCAAAGGTCTTGGCCTTGTCCAGGATTTTCAGACTTTGCCTATAGAGCCCCTTTTGGTAGAGGATCGTGGCAAAGTCCAACTGCTCCCTGATCTGTATCCTTATGTTTTGGTTTACGGGGTTCAATCTCAGGCTCACCAGGATCTGTTTGTACAAATGGGCCTTCAGGTTGGAGAGTTGGGCCTTTTTAACAATACCGCTTTCCATAATCTGCCGCTCGTCGTATCGCTGCATCTTGTCCATCAGGTTGAACAGGGCCAAAAACTTGGCGTCCGCATTGACCCCGAGCCTACCCACATAAAGTTTGAATTGACGCTTCTCGGATTTGGACAGTGATTTTATCAACACGAACAAAGCGTCCCTATGGGCATTTGTCATCGTAATATATAATATTTAAAATTCTATTTTACAATCACTTAAACTCCACAACATACGATTTAACGTTGTAACTGTGGGGGGTATTTTTCGAACCTTCACCCCTACTTGCCCTATTTTCGTATGAATTGGATAAATTGATTGAAACAATGGGTAAAGATAAGGTACAAATTTTTGATACCACACTAAGGGATGGGGAACAAGTTCCGGGATGCAAATTGGATACGGAACAAAAATTGGTCATTGCCGAAAGGCTGGACGAACTGGGAGTGGATGTGATCGAAGCTGGCTTTCCAATATCCAGTCCAGGGGATTTCAAATCGGTACATGAAATATCCAAATTGGTGAAAAATGCAACGGTATGCGGCTTGACACGGGCCGTGAAAAGGGACATCGAAGTGGCCGCAGAGGCCATAAAATCAGCGAAAAGACCTAGGATACACACCGGGATAGGCACTTCCGATTCCCATATAAAATACAAGTTCAACGCCAGCCGCGATGAAATCATCCAGCGCGCGATAGCCGCCGTTTCCTATGCAAAATCCTTTGTGGAGGATGTGGAATTCTATGCAGAGGATGCCGGGCGTACGGACAATGAATTTTTGGCCAGGGTATGTGAGGCGGCCATCAAGGCCGGGGCCACTGTCCTGAACATTCCCGATACCACGGGTTATTGTCTCCCGGAGGAATACGGGGGAAAAATGAAATATTTACGTGAAAATGTCAAGGGCATCGACCGGGCCATCCTCTCCTGCCATTGCCACAACGACCTGGGCCTGGCAACGGCAAATTCCATAGCCGGGGTGATCAATGGGGCAAGGCAGATCGAATGTACCATAAACGGGATAGGGGAACGGGCCGGAAATACCTCCTTGGAAGAGGTGGTGATGATCTTGAGGCAACATCCCTATCTGAACCTGGATACGGACATCAACAGCAGACTTTTGTGGGACACCAGCCAGATGGTCTCCCAAAAAATGGGAATGCCCGTCCAACCGAACAAGGCCATTGTGGGCGCCAATGCTTTTGCCCACGAATCCGGCATCCATCAGGACGGGGTAATCAAATACCGGGAAACCTATGAGATCATAGACCCAAGGGAAGTCGGTGTGAACGAGTCTTCCATAGTCCTTACCGCCAGAAGCGGCCGTGCCGCCCTGGCCTATAGGGCGAAAAAAGTGGGCTATGAGTTGACCAAGATCCAATTGGATTCCGTCTATGACAACTTTTTGTTGTTCGCGGACCGCAAAAAGGAAATCCTCGACGAGGACATCCATCAAATCATCGAGACCAGCAAGATTAACATCCAAAGTATCGCATAATAGGGCCAAAGACACGAACATCCTGACCCCATAAAGGTTTCCATATGAAATTGAACATCGCATTATTGCCAGGGGACGGAGTCGGGCCGGAAGTGACGGCCCAGGCCGTGAAATGCCTGCAGGCCGTGGAAGAGACCTTTGACCACACCTTTGTCTTCAAGGAAGCCCCGGTGGGGGCGGTGGCCTTGGAAAAAAAGGGGAATCCACTTCCCCCTGCCACCCTGAGACTGTGCCGGGAAGCGGACGCCGTGCTCTTCGGTACCATTGGAAACCCGGGTTATGACACCCTGGACGAAGGAAAAATAAAGCCCGGACAGGCCCTGTTGGAGCTGAGGAAAGAATTGGGACTATACGCCAACATCAGGCCCATCCTCTCCCATCCCAGCCTGGTACACAAATCCCCTTTGAAGAAAGAGATCGTCTCCGGAACGGATTTTATCATCTACCGCGAACTCAGTGGAGGAATTTATTTTGGGGAGAAAAAACTGGATCCAGATGGAACCGTGGCCTCGGATCTCTGTGAATATTCGGAAAAGGAAATAAGCAGGATCGCCCATCTGGCCTTCAAGGCGGCCAAAAGCCGGAAAAACAGATTGTGCCTTGTGGACAAGGCCAATGTCATGGCTTCTTCCAAGCTGTGGCGGAAAGTCGTGACCAGGATCGGGGAAAGCTATCCCGAGGTCAAACTCGATCATCTCTATGTGGACAACGCGGCCATGCAGATCATTTTGGACCCAAGGCAATTCGATGTCATCCTGACGGAAAATCTCTTCGGGGACATCCTTTCCGATGAGGCCATTGTGATCGGGGGCTCCGTCGGGCTGATGGCCTCCGCTTCCATTGGGGATGAAAATGCCCTGTTCGAACCCATACACGGCTCCTACCCCCAATCCAGGGGCAAGAATACCGCCAATCCCATAGCCTCGATACTCTCTGCCGCCATGTTGTTGGAACATTTTGGCCTCATGGAGGAAGCCCTGGCCGTAAAATTGGCGGTGGACAAATCCCTGAGAAGGCATATCGCCACCAAGGACATCCATCCCAAAAGCCAATACGGTACAAATCAGGTCGGGGATTTCATCGCCAGAAACATCGTCGATATCGAGGATAATTTCAGCATGAACGACGAGAACATCGACCTGGGCAAGTCCACAATCATCTAGGCACCCCAAAACAGTGGCTATTCTTCGGTCATTTCCTTGATGACCTCGGAGAAGTGCTCCTTGAACTCTTCGTATTTATCTCCCGTAGCGGGGCCATTGAAGCCGGTATGGATCATCCTTACCTCCCCCTTTTTATCAATGTATATGGTTGTCGGATACGACAATATATGGTCGAGCATGGGCAATTTTTCATGGGCCAGCTGCTTGTTGGAAGTTCCGTATTGGGCCAATAGGATGGGATAGGGCACATGGGCCCTTTCCTTGAGCCTGGCAATGGCCTCAAAGGCCTTTTCAGGAGTCTTTGCATACTCAAAGGCCAGGGCGACGAACTCCAGATCCAAATTGGGGTGGTTTTCCAAAAATTCCACATAAAAGCGGGTCTCATCCAAACAATTGGGGCACCAGGTCCCCATGATCTGAACCAAGGTCACCTTGTCCTTGAACCGGGGATCCTGAAGGCTGACCATATTTCCGTCCATATCCGGAAAGGAGAAATCAAAGCGATCGTATCCCTCCTTCAGGTGGGTCAGGCTTTCCGCTTCGGGCAATTCAAAGACCTCGTTGCGTGCCGCCATGAAATTCTGAACGGAATGGTTGCCGGAATAAAATTTTCCCTCCAGGGTGCTGTCGCTGACCTGGGCCAAAAAGAGATATACATGGGCACCGTCAAAGGCGGACATCTTTAAGCTGTCCCCGGTGACCACCCCTTCCAGGAACCTATAGTCCCCGGTCTTGGTCCTGAAGGTTCCCTTGACATGGTTGTCGTTCTGCATGAAAATCCCCTGG
>CALDPL010000126.1 GCA_937911965.1 uncultured Allomuricauda sp.
TACATTCTATCCCTTTTTGGGAATAGATAACGCCTAGGTGGACCTCCATCCCTTTCTTATAACCCGACCGTTTTTTATGAATTCTTGACCCTTAGGGGGATATAGCTGTATTATGGAATTAAGGCATTTGGCCATAGGAAAATTTGAGACGATCAATGGGACGGGGGTGGAGCTGCAATTGTCCTATCAACTGTTTGGGCAGCCCCTGCACACTTCCCCCGTTGTACTGGTGAACCACGCCCTGACCGGAAATTCCGATGTGGCCGGGGAAAAGGGTTGGTGGTCCGATCTGATCGGGAAGGGAAAATGCATAGACACCGATAAGTACACCATCTTGGCCTTCAATATTCCCGGCAACGGTTTTGATGGGTTTGTGATCGACAACTACAAGGATTTTGTGGCCGGGGACGTGGCCAAGATCTTTCTTTTGGGCCTGAAGGAATTGGGCATTGAAAAACTGTACGCCATCATCGGGGGGTCCCTGGGTGGGGGCATCGCCTGGGAAATGACCGCCCTGGACCCGAACATTACGGAACACTTGATCCCGGTGGCCTCCGATTGGAAATCCACGGACTGGTTGATCGCCAACTGCCAGATCCAAGAGCAGTTCCTGGTCAATTCCAAACAACCGGTGCACGATGCCCGCATGCACGCCATGCTCTGTTACCGCACCCCGGAATCCTTCAAGGAACGTTTCAAACGCAGTACCAATGAGGACCTGAAGGTCTTCAACGTGGAGAGCTGGTTGATGCACCATGGGGAAAAACTGCAACAGCGCTTCCAGCTATCGGCCTATAAGTTGATGAACCAATTGCTCAAGACCATCGACATTACCCGAACAGGGGAGGAGGCCTTTAAGAAATTGCAGGAGAGCGGGATGAAGATCCATATCATCGGGGTGAATTCGGATCTGTTCTTCACGGCCGAGGAAAACAGGGAAACCTTTAAAAGACTGGCTCAGGCCAACACCAATGTGACCTATGGGGAGGTGCAGTCCCTGCACGGCCACGATGCCTTTTTGATGGAGTTTGAGCAACTCGAAAAACTTCTGGAACCCGTCTTCCAAAAGAACGGGAGGTCCGAGCGGATCAAGATCTTGAAGTTCGGGGGAAAGTCCCTGGCCAATGGGAAGGGCATCGACAAGGTGCTTCAGATCATTGCAAAAAGGGCGGCCCAAGGGGAACATTTTGCCGTGGTGGTCTCCGCCCGGGGCAAGGCGACGGACCAATTGGAAAATCTGTTGGACCGGGCCGCCGAGGGGAAGGATTTCCGCCCCGGCCTCAAGGAATTTGGGGCCTATCAATTGGAGGGCCTCCCGGGACTGGACCTTGAGGAGGAACTCCAAGGTCTGGAAAGGATACTCCAGGGGGTCTCCCTAACGGGGGACTACAGCCTCAGGACCAAGGACGAGGTGCTTTCCCAAGGGGAACTGATCGCCGCCAAGGCCCTGGTCGGCCTGTTGCGGGACCGAGGGCTGAAGGGGGAGCTTTTGGATTCCCGAAAGTTGATCCGGACCGACGATGGTTTCAGCAATGCCGAGGTGGACCAAAGGGTGTCCAAGGAAAATGTGATCAAGAGGTTCCACGAACTGGATCCGGATGCCATAGGGGTGATGACCGGGTTCATCGGCTCCAACTCCGAGGGCTCCACCACTACTTTGGGCCGCAATGGCAGCAATTATTCAGCGGCCTTGTTGGCCAATTTCCTCGATGCCACGGAACTGGTGAACTACACCCATGTGGACGGGATATTCACCGCAAACCCCGACATGGTCCGGGATGCCCGCCTGATCGATATGATCTCCTATGGGGAGGCCAATGAATTGGCCAATTTTGGGGCCAACATTCTTCATGCAAAGACCATCATCCCCCTGATCGAGAAGAACATCCCCTTGAGGATCTGCAACACCTTCAACCCATCCGGTGAGGGCACCCTGATCGGGCCCAGGACGGGGGAAGGGGGCATCAAGTCCCTTTCGGTCCTCGATCATATGGCCCTGATCAACCTGGAGGGCCGTGGGCTCTTGGGCAAGGTCGGGGTGGATGCCCGTATCTTCAGGGCCTTGGGACAGAGTGGGATCAGTGTGGGAATCGTATCCCAGGGTTCCTCCGAACGGGGCATTGGCCTGGTGGTGGACCAGTCCAAGGCGGACCGGGCCAAAAAGGTGCTGGACCTTGAATTTGAAACGGACTATTCCTCCCAGGACATCAACCGCATCAGTGTGGTAAAGGATGTATCGGTGATCTCGATAGTGGGCCTGGACCTGGGGAGCTTCCACAAACCCTTCAACGCCCTGGCCAAGAACCAAGTGGTCCCGCTGCTGTTCAACAATACGGTCACGGGCAAGAACGTGAGCCTTGTGGTCAAGAAGAGCGACCTGAACAAGGCGGTCAATGTGGTGCACGGACAGATATTCGGGATTGCCAAACGCATCAACCTCGCCCTGTTCGGACACGGGAACGTGGGGGGCACCCTGATCGAGCAGATCTTGGACTCCCAAAAGAACATCGAGGAGCGAAAGGGGATCGGCCTGCGCATTTTCGCAGTGGCCAATTCCAGAAAACTCCTTTTGGACGACAGGGGCATCGGACCGGATTGGAAAGAACGCCTGGAGGCCGAGGGGAAACCCTATCAAATATCGGATGTGGTGGAATACGCCAGACAAAGGCATTTGGAGAACCTGATCGCCGTGGACAATACGGCAAGTTCCGTTTTTGTGGAACATTACATCCCCTTGATCCAGCAGGGATTCGACCTGGTCTCCTCCAACAAAATTGCCAACACCCTGGATTTTGATACGTACCGGGCCATCCGGAAATGCCTGGACCAAAATCAGAAGCAATACCTCTACGAAACCAATGTGGGGGCGGGACTCCCCCTTATAGACACCATCAAGCTATTGCACCTTTCCGGGGAGAACATCACCCGGATCAAAGGGGTGTTCTCCGGTTCCCTGAGCTTTATATTCAACAGTTTTTCCCAGCAGGAACTCCCCTTTTCACAGGTGGTTCGGGAAGCCATGGAACGGGGCTATACGGAACCCGATCCCCGGGAGGACCTTTCGGGCAACGATGTGGGACGGAAACTCTTGATCTTGGCCCGGGAACTGGAACTGCAGAACGAGTTTGGGGACCTGGAGGTGCAGAACCTTATCCCCGAGGGATTGCGAACCCTGGATCTGAAAGAGTTTTTGGAACGCATGGAGGGGATGGACCCCTTTTTCGAGGATATCAAAAAGGCCCAACGACCCGGCCATGTGCTTCGGTATGTGGGGGACCTTCACGGGGACCTGCAGCAGGACAAGGGTGTTTTGGAGGTGAAATTGATATCGGTGCCCGGGCAGAGTGCCCTGGGGCAGGTGAAGGGATCGGATTCCATCATAGAGATCTATACGGAATCCTATGGGGAGAACCCCCTGGTGATCCAGGGAGCCGGCGCCGGTGCCGCCGTTACCGCCCGTGGCGTTTTCGGGGACATATTGAGAATTGCGGATAAGATTTGAATCTATGGAAAATAAAGGAAAAAAGTTTGAGACCCGGGCCATTAGGACACAGATGGACCGCAGCGCAAATCTGGAGCATTCCTCCCCCCTCTACCTGACCTCGAGTTTCGTGTTCGAGGATGCCGAGGACATGAGGGCCTCCTTTGCCGAGGAAAAGGAGCGGAACATCTATTCGAGGTATTCCAATCCCAATACCTCTGAATTCATCGACAAAGTGTGTGATATGGAGGGGGCCGAGAGCGGGTTTGCCTTTGCCTCCGGGATGGCCGCGGTCTATTCCACCCTGATGGCGCTTTTGGAGGCCGGGGACCATGTGGTTTCCTGTAAAAGTGTCTTTGGGGCCACCAATTCGCTGTTCAACAATTACTTTCCAAAATGGAATATTGAAAACAGCTATTTTGATGTGGGGGATCAGGATTCCGTGGAAGGACTGATCCGGCCCAATACCAAACTCATTTTTGTGGAATCCCCCACCAATCCAGGAGTGGACGTACTGGATTTGGGGGCCCTGGGAAGCATTGCAAAAAAACATGGACTCATCTTTATCGTCGACAATTGTTTTGCCACCCCCTACCTGCAACAGCCCATCAAATACGGGGCCGATCTGGTGATCCATTCCGGGACCAAATTGATGGACGGACAGGGAAGGGTATTGGCGGGCATCACCGTGGGCAGGGCCGATCTGATGGATAAGATCTACCGCTTTTCCCGGCTTACAGGACCCGCGCTTTCCCCTTTTAATGCCTGGGTCCTTTCCAAGAGTTTGGAGACCCTGGCCGTTCGGGTGGACCGGCACTGTGCCAATGCCCTGGAAGTGGCCACCCAATTGGAGGCCCACCCCAAGGTGTCCTGGGTGAAGTATCCTTTTCTAAAATCCCATCCTCGCCATGAAGTGGCCAGGGAACAGATGTCGGCCGGGGGCTCCATAGTGGCCTTTGAGGTCAAAGGGGGGCTTGAAGCGGGAAAGAAATTCTTTGATGCCATATCCTTGCTAACCCTTTCCTCCAATCTGGGGGATTCCCGCAGCATCGTGACCCATCCGGCCTCCACTACCCATGGCAAACTCTCCAGGGAGGACCGGGAATCCGTGGGGATCACCGATGGTATGGTACGGATTTCGGTCGGCCTGGAACATATTGACGATATCATGGCCGATATCCGGCAGGCCTTGGGATAGGAGCCGGTCTCCTTCAATTGAATGGTGCTTGGAGGGTCCAGTTTAAATATATACTAAGGTTCCGGGTTCCCGGACACTTTTGAGGGTGATGGTAAAGATTGACTGTTTTGACCTTGAACATTGGAATCACTTAAGCTTTTCGTTTTCCTTTCAATTTAATCTCTATGGGTATAATTCCCCGAGGCTTGCCTCGATTTTTGGAGGAAAGTTTGAAAACGGTTGGTTTTCAGATTTTAAAATATCTTCCTCTAAATGCCTTGGGGCTTGCCCCGAGGATATTTTACTGGAATCTTGTCTTGGCTACCGTTTCCTTCCTCCATTGAAACAAGGATTGTTGAACGCTCCTAGGTTTAGGGTTCCCCCGGGTTTTTAAAAAAAGGAGAAATTCTTAAAATTCCCTATCTTCGTGCGATGCTCTCAAAGAAGACAAAATACGGTTTAAAGGCACTTACCTACCTGGCACGGATAGAGGGTAGGGAGCCGGTACAGATTGCCGAGATCGCCAAACATGAGAATATTTCCCAAAAGTTTTTGGAGAGCATTCTGCTCACCCTGAGGAGGAATGGCTTTTTGGGTTCCAAAAAAGGCAAGGGTGGGGGGTATTACCTCATCAAGGAGCCCAAGGATATTTCCATGACCACGGTGATGCGGGTCCTGGAGGGGCCCATTGCCATGGTGCCCTGTGTGAGCCTGAATTTCTACGAAAAATGCGATGATTGTCCCACGGAAGAGGAATGTTCCGTGAACAAATTGATGCTGCAGGTCCGTGATTCGGCCTTGGAGGTATACAAAAACAATACCCTGGCGGATATCATTTAAAATCCCGTATCATTTCAAAAAATACAGTGCGGATATACCAAAAATCCCCCTGGAATTCCGATTATCTACTAAAACTATAGGATAAACTTAATTTTAGTCTTCATTTTATGTACGGATTTGAAAAATAATTTTACTTTTGAATTTCCTAGTAAATCGATAGGGAATACAAAATGAATCATGATCACCGACCAATTGATCGTTAAGAGTAAAGGGCAGCAAGGGAGTTTTGCCAAGGACAGGGCTTCGGAAAGCCCTAAGAGAAGCATAGCCAAATCCATCAGTTGGAGGATTGTGGGGACCATGGACACCATATTGATATCCTGGTTTGTGACCGGGACCCTGAGGTTGGCCTTCTCCATTGGGATGATTGAATTGGTGACGAAAATGGCGTTATATTTTTTTCATGAAAGAGTTTGGAACCTTGTCAAATGGGGCAAATAAAATAGGGAGAACATGGCACTGAAGCAGGAAGAAATACAACATTTGAACCGACATTTCAAGGGGATTCCCCCTGAGGAGATCGTCTCCTGGGCAACGGACAACGGAATCCGGCCGGTGGTGACCACGAATTTCAGGCCCTATGAGGTGGCCCTTTTGCACGCCGTCACCCAAGTGGACCGGGACATTCCGGTAATCTGGTGCGATACCGGATACAATACCCCTCAGACCTATAGACATGCAGAGGACCTTATCGAGCGATTGGGCCTGAACATAAAACTATATGTCCCCAGACAATCCACCGCCCATCGCGATGTGGTGATGGGGATCCCACAGGTCGACGATCCCCGGCATGCGGAATTCACCAAACAGGTCAAATTGGAACCCTTTGGACGGGCGATGAAGGAACATGATCCCGATGTCTGGTTCACCAACCTGCGCAAGGGACAGACTGCCCTGAGGGACAGTTTGGATGTATTGAGCCTGAGCGGGGACGGGGTTTTGAAGGTCAGCCCCTTTTACCACTGGAGCGACGCCCAACTCGATTCCTATCTATCGGCCCACGGGCTGCCCAACGAACACAAATACTACGATCCCACCAAGGTTTTGGAAAACCGCGAGTGTGGACTGCATACACAATCCATTGATCAATTAGTGACCTCTGTCCCCGGGGAGAGGTAAACAAAAACTCCATAAATTGAACTTATTCACAGAAGAAATTTTTGAAGGGGAGACCCGCACCATTGCCGATCGGCCCAAGGCCAATGCATTGGAACACGAGGCCATCTACATCATCCGTGAGGTGGCCGCACAATTTGAACGGCCCGTATTGTTGTTTTCCGGGGGAAAGGATTCCATAACCTTGGTACGCCTGGCCCAAAAGGCCTTTTGGCCGGCCAAGATACCCTTCCCCTTGATGCATATCGATACCGGCCATAATTTTCCGGAGACCATTGAGTTCCGGGACCGCTTGGTGGAGGAACTGGGCCTGGAACTGATCGTCCACATCAACGAGGAGGGCGTGCGCCAGGGCATCAACCCCTTCACCTCCGGCTCCAAGAAGCACACCGACGTCATTCGGAACATGCTGCAGACCACCACCCTCTTGGATGCCATAGAGGAGTTCAAGTTCGATGCCTGTATCGGTGGGGCCAGAAGGGATGAAGAGAAGGCCAGGGCCAAGGAACGTATCTTTTCGGTACGGGACGATTTTGGGCAGTGGGACGAAAAGAACCAAAGGCCGGAGCTTTTCGATATGCTCAACGGGCAGATCGAGAACGGTCAGAACGTCAGGGTATTCCCCATAAGCAACTGGACCGAACTGGATGTTTGGAGCTATATACAACGGGAAAACATTGAGATTCCCTCCATTTATTTTGCCCATAAAAGAAAGGTGTTCCTCCGGGACGGCCTGATCTGGTCCGCCGAGGACGGCGTGGTGTTCAGGGCGGACGACGAGGCCGTGGAACAGCGGATGGTCCGCTTTAGGACGGTGGGGGACATGAGCTGTACGGCAGCCGTGGAATCCCATGCGGACACCATAGAAAAAGTGGTTGCGGAAATCCGCGAATCCAAGATTTCCGAACGGGGAGCACGGATCGACGATAAAAGATCCGAGGCGGCCATGGAAAAAAGAAAACAACAGGGATACTTTTAAGCGAAGAAGAATGGAAGTTTTAAAATTGGCGACGGCCGGAAGCGTGGATGACGGAAAGAGTACCTTGATCGGCAGGTTGCTGTACGACACCAAGTCCCTGACCGATGATAAACTGGAGGCCATA
>CALDPL010000127.1 GCA_937911965.1 uncultured Allomuricauda sp.
TTCGGCCTCAGCGACCCGAAATTTTACCTGCACACAGAACACCAGCTGCCCTTCCCGATCATCGGTTCAGGGAATAACCTATTTCGCACCTCTGGACAGCGGGTCCGGTGCGCCGCGCTGCGGCAGGTTACCCTCGAACCGATATTGGCGTTTCTCCGATGCTTAACCGACCGACACTCTTTGCGCTGGTCGCCTTAGCTGTCGTCAGCCGGATGTTGCCCCATCCGCCGAACTTCGTGTTTCTGGGCGCGCTGGGGCTGTTCGCCTTCGACGCCCGGCCACCGGGCGAGCAGGTCGAGCTCGTCGTCGGCGATGCCGATGACGTCGAGGTCCTCGTTGCGCTCGGCGACCATCTGCTGCTTCTCGATGGCCTTGCGGACGCTGCCGGAAGTGAAATCGGTTTCCTTGCCCGAGAGGGCCAAACGGAAATATCGAAAAAACTTGATGAAAAAAATCCTATTGGGAAATGACATTGGAACGGAATTATGTATGGACAAAAGGGGAAAATATCAATTGGACCAAAGTTTTGGTCACATTTTTGGCTCAAGGCCAAGGTAGATATCCAGGGTGTACATAATTCCTAAAACTTCATAAGGCTGCAAAAATGCACTTTTTTTGGAAAAAAAACAGAAAAATAAAAAAATTAAGGGGTCGGGCCCAAAAAAAAGAATAAAAGACCACGATCAGTGCCCTTGGGCAGGCCCGGTTCAGGCCACTCTATTGGCACTGTTCCCCTTAATGCCGTTTACCATATTGGCCACTGTGGTTTCCGCTCTTCTTTCCAAGGCTTCCCGGGTCTTGAAGGCAATATGGGGGGTGATCGTCACCTGGGGCAATTTCGCCAGTCTGTTTTCCCGATCCATGGGTTCCTTCTCGAACACATCCAGTCCCGCCCCGGCAATGCTGCCGCTTTCCAAGGCCTCGATAAGGTCGGCTTCCCTGACGATGGCTCCTCTGGCGGTGTTCACCAAATATGCGGTCGGCTTCATGGCCAGGAATTCTTCCTTGCCGATGAACCCCCTGGTCTCTTCCGTCAGGGGAAGGTGGACCGAAACAATGTCCGGGGTGGCAAAAAATTCCCTTTTGTCCCGGATATAGGTTCCCCCCATTGCCTTGAATCCCTCATTTTCCGTCCTGGACCAACCTATGACATTGCATCCCAAAGCCTTGAATATTTTTGCCACGGCCTGACCCGTTCTCCCGGTGCCCAAAATCCCAACGGTCCTACCGTGAAGTTCAAGGCCCGGGGAGCTGTCCCATTGACCGGCACGGAGTCCTTGGTCCGCTGCGGGGATATCCCGCAGCAGGGAGATTGTAAGCCCTAAGACCAACTCCGCCACGGAATGGGTCGCATAGGATGGTACATTGTACACCTGGATGCCCCTTTCCCGACAAAGGTCGAGATCGACGCTGTCGTATCCGGTGAATGCCACCGTGACAATCCGGAGGGCGGGGTATTTATCCAGTATTCGGCGATCCACTTTTTTGGTGACCGTCACCAAGATCTCAACACGCTCCGGCATAAGGGAAGCTGAATCTTCCTCCCATAGGAGCTCGTGCTCCAAGCCTGAATTTTCAACAAGTCTTTCAAAATTCGATCTCGGCATCCCAAGATCTTCCAATATTAAAATTTGCTTTTTGGGCATTGTCGGTTTCTTTATGCTGCTCCCCCCTGTGTTCTTTCCCCCAGGGAGCCAAGGGACCAAAATATGGCCTATTTGATATAGTGGACCTTGTACCTCCAATAGCTCACCCCGCCCAGGGCAAAGACCGCCAGAACGGTATACCAGATAAAACTGGGCGTGATCACCTGTTCCCCACTGGCATAACTGTGGAGGCCCGCCAAATAGAAGTTGACCCCGAAATAGGTCATCATGATACTGGCGAAGGCCACGATGCTGATAAAGTTGAAGGTCCATCGGCCCCGAAGGCCGGGGACCAAACGCATGTGGAGGACAAAGGCATATACCATGATGGAAACCAGGGCCCAGGTCTCCTTGGGGTCCCAGCCCCAGTACCGGCCCCAGCTCTCATTGGCCCATTGGCCCCCGAGAAAGTTCCCGATCGTGAGCATCACCAGGCCAACGGTAAGACAAAGTTCATTGATGATGGTAAGCTCCTTGATGGTGAGATCCATTCGTTTCTTGTTCCTTTCCGTGGTCATGAGCATCAAAAGCAGGTTGACCACCCCGAGGATCATGCCGACGGTCAGGGGTCCGTAACTGCCCACGATCACGGCCACGTGGATCATCAGCCAATAGCTGTCCAAAACCGGTTGCAGGGTGGATATGGCCGGATCCACCCAACTTTGGTGGGCGATCCACAAAAGCAGGGAGGTCACAAAGGCCGCGGCCGCTAAGGTAAGCTCGCTCTTTCTTCCGTAGACGAGCCCCATGGCCAGCGTGGCCCAAGAGACATACAATATACTTTCATAGGCATCGCTCCAAGGGGCATGGCCCGAAATGTACCAACGCAGGATCAGGCCGGCGGTATGCCAGATAAAGAACAGGATGATGGTCCCCTTCAGGGCATAGGCCATGATGTCCAAGATCTTGCGCTCCTTAAAGATCTTCAAGATCAGGATAAGGAAGAGCAGTCCGCCGATCAGGGCGTAATTTTTGTACAGCCTATTGAAAATGTCAAGCTTGTTGTAGATGATCTCGGTTTTCACTTTGTTGTCCGAGGGCATTACCTCCAAGCCGTGATTGTTCTGATTTTGTTTGAAGGCCTCGAGGAGCTTGTCGGGCTCCGAATAATCCCCGGAGGCAATGCTGGCCTGCAGGGTACCCAGATAATAGGGCATGGCGTTCCTGATGAAATTGGCATAGAGGCTGTCCTGTACCTCGTACTGCCCCCCACGGTATTCCACCGCTGAGATCCATTTGTTGTTGGAATCGTTGAGCAATGGGAATATTTTGACGATCTGTCCGCCCAGGGCCATGTTCAAAAGGCTCAAGCGTTCCCCCACCTTTTTGATGTCCTTTTCAAAATTGGACGGATTGGTGGTCGATGTGGCCTTTTCCAAAAAGGGCCTGAGTTTATATGCTCCCTTTTCGTCAAAGAAATCTATGGCCTTCACGTACTTGGTCCCTTCCGGCACCCCGATCAAATGGCGCAGGCTGTCGTTCTCCTTTTTGCCCAAGGCTATGAATTCCGCACTGTACCAGGCCCCGGGGTTCAACATCATGGACATGAACACCTGGTTGGCGGAAAGATCCTTGTACCGGTCCTTCCCACTCAATTTTCGAAGCAGTTCCGAGGCAAAGGTATTGATGGGTTTCATCCTTCCCCCCTCGTCCTGGACGATCAGGGCCCCAAATTTTTCGGCATGGGCCTTGGCGACCTTGGTAGCCTGGATCACCGAATCCACCTGGGCGGCGGTGGGGGCCATGGTATGGCCGTGGCCGTCATCCTGGGCGCGGGCAAATCCGGTGGTGAGCAAAAGGATCAGAACGGTCAGGGCCGCTTTTTTGGCCTTTACCTTCTTGAGCATCTTGCCGAGATCCTTGAACCGGGTCTGTCCAAAGAACATGATGCCGATCAGCCCGATATAGAGCAGGGCGTATCCGATATAGGTGATCCAGGTGCCCCAGAAGTCATGGTTCACCGAAAGCACGGTCCCCTTTTCATCCGGGTGGAAACTGGATTGGAAAAACCGGTACCCCCGGTGGTCCAAAACGTGGTTCATATAGATGTCGTAATCAAAGGGTCGCTCATCGTGCACCGTGATCTTGCTCATAAAGGAAGCATAGCCCATCTCGGTACCGGGATATTTTTCGGCGATGAAATCGTTCAGTTCGATGGCAAAGGGCAATTCGTATACCTTGGAGCCATAGGCAAGGGAAAATTCAAGTCCCCCCACAGGGATCTTTTCCGAGAAATTGGAGGTTCCGGCCCCACCCAACAATTGCACTTGTTCGGTCTCCCCATTGGCACTGATCGAGACCACCAGCGCATCCAGGGTGGATTGGTCGATTTCCTCCTCGGGCACCTTGACAACGCCATAGCTTCCCCTGACCATGGGCTCCGGAATCACAAACTGCATCCCCGCCATGGTGTAGAGGGAACGCAATTGCAGGGGCTGCACACTGTCCGTGGTCACTTCCCCTTGATCCTGGGTGGCCATCACCATATATTCCCCGGCAAAGGGGGTCTTTATGCGATAGCCTTCCTCTTGGTCATAAAGGATGTTGATGGCCCCTTCGGTCTCATTGTTCAGGGAGAACAGGACATTGTGGATGCTGGCCACGGTCCCGTGTTCCAGGTAGTGTTCGTGCCGTTCCCCTTCCCCGGACTCCACAATCTGCAGGTACTGTAGTCCACTTTCATCGGGAATGAGCCCCCGCTTGGCGCCCCGTATGAAATCCACATACTCAATGGTAAAGGGCTGTCCGTTGAAATCTGATTTCCAGGGCAAACTGCTGCGTCTCCCTTCAGGGGTGACCAAAATGTCATCTTCCATGACCTTGCGCCTGGTCTCCCCGTCGATGCTCCCGTCAACAAAGGCGGTCAAGAAGGTCTTATCCGAAAAGAATTGGTTTTCGGTGGCCCCTTCACGAATGGGCATCATCCCCTCAAAACTGATGTATCGGGTGACAAAGGCCCCGAGTATGATCAAGGTCCAGGATAGGTGCAACAACAATACCGGCCATTTTTTCCATTGCAACAGCCTGTATTTGTACATATTCCCAATGAAATTGATCACAAAAAAGAGCATGATGGCCTCGAACCAGGTCGCATTGTAGATGTATATCCTTGCCGTGGAGGTGCTGTAGATGCTTTCCACGAAAGTACCAATGCCCAGGGCAGCTGCAAATACCAGGAAAAGAATGGCCATCAGCCGTGTCGAAAAAAGCGTTTTTTTAAGAAAATCGATCATGGGGGTCAGGTCTGTATTCGGCAAGCAAAAATAAGCCCTTTTTACAAGCATACCATAAATTAGCCCGGAATTGTCGATTCGACGAATGACTATCGGTGCCAATTTTGTAGTTTTGGGCATGTGCAAACTCGTAATCCTGGGTACAGGAACCCTTTCATGGCACCTCTATAGGGCCTTTTCCCACGCCAAGGGCGTGGAATTGATACAACTGGTGGGCAGAAACAAGGGGGCATTGGCGGAATTCCCCGGGGATGTTCCCAAAACGGATGATTTCAATGCCATTGCGGAAGCGGACATCTATCTCATCGCCGTCAAGGACGATGCCATAGCCGAGGTTTCTAAGGCCCTCTCCGATAGAAAAGGACTGGTGGTCCACAGTTCGGGAACTGTGGATATGGAGGCCTTGGAAGCCCCCAATCGAGGCGTGTTCTACCCCCTACAGACCTTCAGCAGGGAACGGGAGGTGGAATTTGAAAAAATCCCCATCTGCATCGAGGCGGAGCGTGCCGAATCCATGGAACTGTTGAGATCCATGGCCTCCGCCCTTACCAAAGAGGTGCACGAAATGGATTCCCGGAAAAGAAAAAAATTGCATCTTGCTGCCGTGATCGTAAACAATTTCACCAACTACCTTTATGGGATCGGATATGAAATCTGTGAGTCACAGGGCCTGTCCTTCGATCTGTTGAAGCCCTTGATCCTCGAAACCGCCCTTAAAGTACAGCATATTACCCCGGAGCAGGCACAGACAGGCCCGGCCAGAAGGGGGGACGAAGGAACCATCTACCGGCATATACAAACCTTGCATGACCCAAGGATCATTGGGCTCTACGGTCTATTGAGTTCAGCGATCAAAAACGAATATGAAGAAAAATTATAAGGAACTATTGGCAGACGTCACCACCTTCGTCTTCGATGTGGACGGAGTGTTCACCGACGGAACGGTGCTGGTGACCTCCACGGGGGAGCTGCTTCGCAGAATGAGTGTCAAGGACGGCTTCGCCGTCAAGACCGCCATCCAAAAAGGATATAATATCTGTATAATCACCGGAGGCACCAACCAAGGGGTAAAGGAACGCTTGAAGGGGTTGGGGGTGACCGATTTCTATATGGGAGCCCATCACAAGCTCGATCCATTGAAAGAATATTTGGAACTCTATAATATCGAGCCGAGAAATGTGCTCTATATGGGGGACGATCTTCCCGATATCCCTCCCATGAAGCTGGTGGGCCTTCCCAGTTCCCCACAGAACGCGGTGGCCGAGGTCAAGGCGATTTCTGCCTATGTATCCCACAAAAACGGAGGGGAGGGCTGTGTGCGGGACATCGTCGAACAGGTGTTGAAGGTCCGTGGGGACTGGAACGACAATTACAGTGCACGGAATGATTGAGAACCCCCTGCAAAGGGCACTGAGGGGCCATAAACTTATCCTGGGTTCGGGGTCCCCAAGGCGAAGGGCCTACCTGGAAGAACTCGGCCTTGAATTCGAGGTCAGGACCAAAGCGGTGGATGAAACCTATCCGGAACAGCTTCATGGACGGCAAATTTCCGAATACCTGGCCCAACTCAAGGCGGGCGCCCAAAGGGAAGGCCTC
>CALDPL010000128.1 GCA_937911965.1 uncultured Allomuricauda sp.
ACATCTATGTTTGTTCCTGCACACCACCAAAAGAAACGGCTAATATGTCGCATCATAGTTTATGAAGATTTATGGTTTTTAAAAAGTTTATTATTCAATTCAGAAACCTTATGAAATAAAGGTTTTAGATTGAATTTGAAATTGTTGCGCATGGTGATTTCAATATCAATGCTTTGATGGCCATATAGGGTTCCCTTATACGAAATTTGGTTTTTGGCTGGGCGTTTCCCAGTGATAAAATCTTGGATTTCAGCCAATACCGAAAAGGCGTCACCTACCCAAAAACAATGATCGATCCCTTGGAGTCTTACCAATTTGGAATTGGGGATTCGATCGGCGATATATTTTGCCTCTTCCATTTGAACTTCGTAGTCGCCCTTGCGCTGAAGGATCAGGGCAGGTACATCAATGGTGTGCAAAATACCGGTAATGTCCGATTCCGTATTCATTTTGGCCAAAGCCAAAGCTTCGCCCGGACCGGCGCCGGAACGCAGATAGCTGGCAAACACATTGTAGTATTCCTTATCATTTGCCATGGACGGCATGATATACTCCAATCCCATTTTTTGGCCATTGCCCCATTCCTTGGTTATGGAATCAAAGAACACTTGACGCTTGGCTTGAGTGGGTGCCCATGGATAATCAAGGGAATTTTTTCTCTTGGCAAACATCCCAAAGGTGATCAAGGAAGAAACTCGTTGGGGATAGGTGGAGGCAAAGAGGCAGGCAATGGTTCCCCCTTCCGAATGGCCAAAAAAATGGGCTTTTTGCGAACCGACGGATGCCATGACACTAAGAATATCATCCATGCGCTCTTCAAGGGTACACAAAGGGCTCACTCGGTCCGAAAGCCCGGTTCCCCTCTTATCGAACAGAATGACCCTGGCAAATTGGGTAAGGCCTATCAAAAAGCCACTGATTTTGGGGTCTACCCACATCATATCAATATTCGAAACCCATCCCGGGATATACACCAGATCCACGGGGCCGTCACCGCCAACCTGATAGGCGATATTGATGGAACCATTTTGGGCATACTTGGTGACCGGTTTCATTGTATTCTAGATTGTAATGGCCTCTTTTTGAAAAGGGTTTAGAAGTTATTGAACGCACTGATCAAGTTCCTTTCAAGTTAGGAATTAACATTTGTTTGGGCACATATAATCAAAATTTATTGATGGCACTCAATCCATTATATCTGTTTGCAAGGTTTTTTACCGTGGGTTCTTTGTATTTACAACCACAAGGTTTTACTCCGGAAAATCGGTAGAAACATACCTTCTGAAATTGCTCCGAACACCCCCCGTTGCAATATGTTTATTGGCTGGTATGGTCCCCACTTTTAAATCCTATGTTTTCTGAAGGTTTGGTCCTTCTTCAAATGATTAAAGCATTAAAAGTGTTTGGTTCCATCTTGGCCATCCTTATCGGTCCCCTCAAATGAGGCGACTTAAGTATAAGTGGTGGTGGGTCCAATATGAATACAATCCACGTTCAGCTTTATTGGGGCCATTCAAATTTCGCGGGCATTATGAATATCAGCATACACTTTGGTCAGTGGGTCCGCTGCACTATGGATTTTCGGATTTGAATTGTTTTTTCCCATGGAATCGACGGGTCTGCTTTAAGGTCCTTAAAAAGCATTTAAATTTTCAAGGGGTTCCTTGTTGCACTTCATTTATCCTGTTTGCTAAGGAGTGCTTAGAGAGCATATTGAGGAAATGCCATTTCGGATGACTCCTCATTAATGGACTATATATCACATCAATACCAATATTGATACCATTCCTTGCTATAAAAATCCAAGTTTGGAAATTTAAAAGTGTTAAAAACACATTATTTTAACAAGATGTTTGCCTTTTATAGATTTCTTTTACATATTTACACGTGTGTAAAACACACTAAATAGCGGAAGACCAAACGCTGGTATTTTCTTTTGTGTGATTCAGTACCCAAGAGATTTTGGTGTGCAGCAGCGACCAGATCAATGTGGGTTTGGAAGAGGACACCCTGGACCTGGTTGAATGGGTCGTGGTAGGACGATCGAAGAATGTGGAAGGGCCCTATTTTGACAAGGAAGGGAAGAACTTTTTCCATGGAGGTGGTTGTAAAGTGGTGGAAGGCAAAGAAAACTGGTATGGCACCGGCCACAACAGTGCATATACCCTCAACAATGAAGACAATATGTTTTTTCATGTCTACAATGCCAAAGATGGGACGAAACCGAAATTGAAGGTCAAAACAGTAACCTGGGACTAAAACCAATGGCCCAATAAAATCCGATTGGAATGATAAAAGTAAATTTTAAGAACACCCTTGTTGCCCTCTCGGTCTTTTCTTTGTTGTTGGGCGGCTGTAAGACAGATTCCCAGAAACAGGAAAAGCTTGGCGATGAGGTGTCCCAGGGGTATATGCTGGAACCCATAAACATTCGCAACATTAAAATGACCGATGATTTCTGGTTGCCCATCATTGAACGGGTCCAAGAAACGACCATTGCCTTTGCCTTGGAAAAATGCAGACAAGAAGGCAGGTTCGACAATTTCCTGATTGCGGGAGGGCAAATGGAGGGAACCGTCAAAGGGGTGATGCCCTTTGACGATACGGATGTCTACAAAATAATCGAAGGGGCTTCCAATTCCCTGATCAGCGCCCCCAATACCGAATTGGAAAAATTGTTGGATTCCCTGATCTCGATCGTCAAGGTGGGACAGGAGGCCGACGGTTATTTGACCACCTGGAGGACCATCAATCCCGCCAAGCCCCCTGCGAGCTGGGTGGCGGTAGACAAGGGAGTACGTTGGGAATCCCTGTATATGAGCCACGAACTCTACAACGCAGGACACCTTTATGAAGCGGCCGTGGTCCATCACAAGGCGACCGGGAAAAGTAACTTTTTGGACATCGCCCTTAAGAATGCCGATCTAATGGTGGACACCTTTGGTGATGGGCCGGACAAGATTTCCGGGGTGCCGGGCCACCAGATCATAGAGACCGGACTCATCAAATTGTACCAGCAGACCGGTAAAAAGGAATATATCGATTTGGCCAGGTACTTTTTGGAAAACAGGGGCAATCCGGACCATCACGAACTTTTTGGCCCCTATTCCCAGGACCACCTTCCCGTGACCCAACAGGATGAGGTGGTGGGCCATGCGGTGCGGGCGGTGTATATGTACGCGGGGATGACGGATATTGCGGCCATCGAGAAGGACACGGCCTATCGCAGGGCCGTGGATGCCCTTTGGGAGAACATGGTCACCAAAAAGATGTACATTACCGGAGGAATTGGTGCGAGGCACCAAGGGGAGGCTTTTGGGGATAATTACGAACTTCCCAATTTAACGGCCTATAACGAAACCTGTGCCTCCATAGGCGATGTGTATTGGAACCACCGACTGCACAATCTCACAGGGGATGTGGAATACTTCGATCTGATCGAGCGCACCCTTTTTAACGGACTCATTTCCGGGCTGTCCCTGGACGGGAAACAGTTCTTTTACCCCAATGCCCTGGAGTCCGATGGCAAATATGAATTCAACCAAGGGGCCTGTACCCGGAAAGATTGGTTCGATTGTTCCTGTTGCCCCACCAATGTGATCCGCTTCCTTCCGGCCATGCCGGGCTTGATCTATTCAAAAATGGGCAATACCATCCATGTCAACCTTTATGCGGCCAATGAGGCCACCTTGGAACTTGGGGACCAAACCGTACACTTGGAACAAAGTACTTCCTACCCTTGGAATGGAAAGGTAAGAATGACCGTGAACCCGGAAGGGGACACGGAATTCACCATAAAGTTCAGACTGCCCGGATGGGCCAGAAACGAAGTGTTGCCCAGTGACCTTTATCACTATGCGAGCCAAATTCCCGAAGGCAATTCCGTGCAATTGAATGGGGAAGTCCTCAAAATACAGCCTGAAAATGGGTATATTACATTGACCAGAAGGTGGAACAAAGGGGATGTGGTGGATCTGGATTTCCCCATGGAAGTGAGAAAGGTGATCGCCAATGATAAAGTGGAGGAGAACCGAGGAAAAATGTCCCTGGAATACGGCCCCTTGGTCTATGCCGTGGAAGAGGTGGACAACGGGGACCGATTCGATTCGATTCGACTGTACGAAAACGAGGAATTCGAAGTGGATATGAGGTCCGATCTCTTGGGAGGAGTCAATACCATTTCGAATCAAAACTTAATGGCCATCCCGTATTATGCCTGGTCCAACCGGGGCATCGGAAAAATGAAAGTATGGATAAAGACCAATGAATCAAACCAAAAACCATGAGAATGAAACCTATACTCAATTATGCCGGCTGCCTGTTGTTGGCAACGGCATTTATGGCGTGCAAACAGGAGAAACAACATGAAGATAAGGATGACCCTGTTACAAGTTCACAGGGCGTTGAAATAGCGGAAGGCACAACATCCCAGTTGGTGGTGGACCTTTCCGATACCGGGATCGAAATCCAGCCCACTATGTACGGCCTGTTCTTTGAAGATATCAATTTCGGTGCCGACGGTGGCCTGTACGGGGAGCTGATCAAAAACGGTTCCTTTGAATTCCCCGAACCCAAAATGGGCTGGCAGGAACCCAATAGTGAACGCCCTTCCCTGAACGGAAATTCAGGCTTTGGAAAAATAACCAATTACACAAACCCCAAAGGGAACAAGAGGTACAGCCATACCGTTGTGAACAAGGATGAAAACGATGTGCTGTACAATGAAGGCTACCGTGGCATTGGATTGAAAGAGGGTGCCAAATGCGATTTTTCCCTGCGACTGGCCAATAATGATGGAATCCAAAAGCTAAAGATCGCCCTTGTGGATTCCACTGATACCGTTTTGGCTTCCACAGAGCTGATTCCGTTGGCCGGGGATTGGAACACCTATGAGGCGGTCCTGACCCCGGATAGGACCGAGGAAAAGGCCCGGTTAAAAATCACCTTTGAGGGCCGGGGAAGTATTGATATGGACCTGGTTTCCCTGTTCCCCCAAGATACCTGGAAGGGAAGAGAAAGGGGATTGCGAAAGGATCTGGTGGAGCTCTTGGATGGACTCCAGCCGGGGTTTTTGCGTTTCCCCGGGGGCTGTATTGTCGAGGGCCGTACCCTGGACCAGCGGTACCAGTGGCAAAAGACCGTGGGCCTGCCCGAAGATCGGGAACTATTGGTCAACCGTTGGAACACTGAATTCGGACACAGGCCCACCCCGGATTACTACCAAAGTTTTGGGCTTGGTTTTTATGAATATTTTCAGCTCTCAGAGGATCTGGGCGCCGAACCCATGCCCATTTTGGGCTGTGGCATGGCCTGCCAGTTCAATACGGGGGAACTCGTTCCCTTGGAGGAATTGGACCCCTATGTTCAGGAAGCCCTGGACCTGGTCGAATTTGCCAATGGGGATCTCAATACCCCCTGGGGAAGGCTTCGAGCCGAAATGGGCCATCCTGAACCCTTTAATATGAAATATCTGGGAATCGGCAACGAACAATGGGGTCCTGAATATTTTGAGAGGTACAAAGTATTTGCCAAGGCCTTCAGTGAAAAATATCCGGATATCATCCTTATTTCCACCCCGGGGCCTTTCCCCGATGGCGATATGTTCGAATACGGCTGGGAGCAGCTCAAGGCCTTGGATGTGGCCATTGCCGATGAACACTTCTACCGTTCCCCACAGTGGTTCCGTGAGAATGCCGATCGTTATGACAGTTACGACCGCAATGGTCCCAAGGTCTTTGCCGGGGAGTATGCCGCACAGAGTGTGGCCATAGCAAGTCCCGAAAACAGGAACAACTGGGAATGTGCCCTCTCGGAGGCGGCCTTTATGACGGGCCTCGAACGCAATGCCGAGGTGGTCCACCTGACCTCCTATGCCCCGCTGATGGCCCATGCCGAAGGATGGCAATGGACCCCGGACCTGATTTGGTTCAATAATCTCGAAGCCTACGGGACGGCCAATTATTATGTTCAGAAACTGTTCTCCAACAATGCAGGGACCGACCTGTTGGACATTAGTGAGGATGGCAAGCCTTTGATCGGACAACATGCACTGTACGCATCCGCCGTCAAGGATGCCCGAACCATTGAGTTGATCCTTAAGCTGGTCAATACCGCTGTCCAAGGCCAGGAAACGACCTTGGTCCCAAAAGGGGGGACCTTTGAAGGAACGGGCAGCATCACTGTTTTGAAAAGTGGGGACCTACAGGAGGTGAATTCCTTTGAACAGCCTGAGGGCATCAGTCCGAAAGTGGAGGAAATAAGAGTTAACGATGGAAACTTGAAACTTTTCCTTGCACCACAATCCATGAATGTAATACGACTCAAATTGGCCGATAACCAGTCATAAAACTCGAAAAGGCAACGGAAAATTGTGATAAGGGTCAAATTTAGATCAGGTTTGTTATGACCGTATCGATGGATAAAGGAGTCTAGGTAAAATTGGCGTCCTAGGTATTTTGGCATCCCCGATG
>CALDPL010000129.1 GCA_937911965.1 uncultured Allomuricauda sp.
GATGGATGTGGACATACCACTGAAGTATGGAATAGACCAATGCGTAGGCGATACTCTATGTGCTGGGGGTATAATGTATGGGCAAAGGGGTATTCCTCCATATGGATGTAGCTGCCGTAATCGATTGCGGCCTTGGCCATGGCCAATTCCCTGCCCGATAGCTGATTGTCCTTTACCACTTCCTCTAAATAATCGATCTTGACCGTGCGCAGCGAATCTATTTTTAGTTTGAAATCCTGGGGGTCCAAAGGAAAGAGGGCACGTACCATGGGTTCTTCCCGTTCATGGGCAAGGTACATTTCGGTCATGAAGTTGTTGATGGCGCTTCCCTCTCCCGAATAGACCAGGGTCTCATCGAACTCAAGGGTGTTCAATCGGGCCAAAATGCTGTCGCCGCCTTTGAGGTATATGGATTGGTGTTCCGGCCTGTGGGAGAAATAATAGAGCCCTTCCTCGATACCCTCCAAATGGAAGGAGAATCGGTTGTTTGTGTCCAATTTCACCGAATCCACATAATTGTCATTGTGGTACAGGACGACATAGTCGCTTTTGGGATTTACGATCTCCCCTGAAAAATACACGGGCGTGCATTCCCCGGACCTATCCGAACAAGCGGTACTTGACAATAAGATTAGGCCGAGTAAAAATCTAACCATATATAGGGAACCATCCATTATCGGTCCCAAATTTAAACAACCCCATGACCTCATCTTGTTAAGGGTCAGTTAAATGTTTGTAGGGACTTACTGCAGGGAATTAAAGGTCGGTAAATTGGCAATACGCTGCCGTTTTGGCTATTTTTGCAAAAAATAAAATATCGCATGCTATCAGTATCCAATCTTTCGGTTCAATTCGGTAAAAGGGTTTTGTTCGATGAGGTGAATGTCAGCTTTACCCAAGGGAACTGCTACGGCATCATCGGTGCCAATGGGGCGGGCAAGTCCACTTTTTTGAGGATATTGTCCGGCCAGGTCGATCCCACCTCGGGCCGAGTGCACTTGGAACCCGGAAAACGAATGTCCTTTCTGGAACAGGACCACAATGCATATGACAGTTTCCCCGTATTGGAGACCGTGGTGATGGGCAACAGGCCCTTGTCAAAGATCAAAAAGGAAATGGATGCCCTCTATGCGGATTATTCCGATGCAAACGCCGATAGGATAGGGGAACTGCAGGTACAGTTCGAGGAAATGAATGGCTGGAATGCCGATAGTGATGCCGCGGCACTGCTGTCCAATTTGGGGATCCCGGAAGAACTCCATTATACCCTAATGGCCGAAATGGATTCCAAACTGAAGGTGCGGGTACTCCTGGCCCAGGCCCTTTTTGGGAACCCCGATGTACTGGTCATGGACGAACCGACCAACGACCTGGACTATGAGACCATCAACTGGTTGGAGAATTTCCTGGCCAACTACGAGAACACGGTGATCGTCGTTTCCCACGACAGGCACTTTTTGGATGCGGTGTGCACCCATATTGCCGATATCGATTTTGGGAAGATCAACCTTTTCTCTGGAAACTACACCTTCTGGTACGAGAGCAGCCAATTGGCGGCCCGCCAAAGGGCCCAACAGAACAAAAAGGCCGAGGAAAAGGCCAAGGAACTCCAGGAGTTCATCATGCGCTTCAGTGCCAACGTGGCCAAGAGCAAGCAGGCCACCTCCCGCAAGGCGCTGCTCGACAAGATCGAGCAGCAGCGCCAGGCGTACCAGGGCCAGGTGTTCGACGTGCTGGGCGAGGCGATGAGCGGGG
>CALDPL010000130.1 GCA_937911965.1 uncultured Allomuricauda sp.
GACCCTAACCGTTCTGCTCGTATCGCATTATTGCATTATGCAGATGGTGAAAAACGTTATATTATTGCTCCTGATAGCTTGACAGTTGGTCAAACTATTATATCTGGAGATAATGTTCCTCCTGAGGTTGGAAATACATTGCCGTTAAAAAGCATTCCTTTAGGTTCAATCATTCATAACATTGAATTGAATCCTGGACAAGGTGGTACTATTGCACGTAGTGCAGGTACATATGCTCAGCTTTCAGCTCGTGATGGCAAGTATGCTATTATAAAATTGCCTTCCGGAGAAACTCGTATGATCTTATCTACTTGCCTGGCTACTTTAGGTTCTGTTTCGAATTCAGAGAGAGCAAATGAGGTATTAGGTAAAGCAGGTAGAAAACGTTGGTTGGGCCGCCGTCCTCGCGTTCGTGGTGTTGCCATGAACCCTGTCGATCACCCAATGGGTGGAGGGGAAGGTAGGGCTTCCGGAGGTCATCCAAGATCTAGAAACGGAGTTCCGGCCAAAGGCTACAGGACCCGTTCCAGGACCAAGGACACCAACAAGTATATTTTGGAACGTAGAAAGAAATAAAAGAGAAAGTAAATGGCACGTTCATTAAAAAAGGGACCATACGTTCATCATAGCTTGGACAAAAAGGTCCAGGTCAATATAGAATCAGGAAAGAAAACTGTGATCAAAACCTGGTCCAGGGCTTCCATGATAACCCCGGATTTTGTGGGACAGACCATTGCGGTACACAACGGAAAGCAATTTGTACCCGTTTATGTGACCGAGAACATGGTCGGACATAAGCTCGGGGAATTTTCACCCACCCGGTCCTTCAGGGGCCATGCGGGAGCCAAAAACAAAGGAAAAAAGTAAGTAAGCTATGGGAGTTCGTAAAAGACAAATGGCCGAAAGGTTAAAGAAAGAGAAGAAGCAACTCGCCATTGCCAAGCTCAACAACTGCCCGACATCGCCCAGGAAGATGCGATTGGTGGCCGATTTGGTCCGGGGAAAACAGGTGGAGATGGCCTTGGCAATCTTGAGGTTCAACCCCAAGGAAGCTTCAAAAAGATTGGAAAAACTCCTACTGTCGGCCATTGCCAATTGGGAGGCCAAGAACGAGGAGGCCAATATTGAGGAGGCCGATCTTTATATCAAGGAGATCCGAGTGGACGGTGGGAGCATGTTGAAGCGATTGCGACCCGCTCCCCAGGGAAGGGCCCACAGAATCAGAAAACGCTCCAACCATGTGACCATGATCGTGGAGTCCAATAACAATGTTCAAAGCTAGAAGAATAATATGGGACAAAAGACCAATCCAATAGGTAATCGCTTGGGAATCATCAGAGGATGGGAATCCAACTGGTATGGAGGAAAGGATTACGGCGATAAACTGGCTGAGGACGATAAAATTAGAAAGTATGTCCACGCGCGTCTGGCCAAGGCCAGCGTGTCAAGGGTAATCATTGAGAGAACCTTGAAATTGATCACCATCACCATTACCACGGCCCGTCCGGGCATTATCATCGGTAAGGGGGGGCAAGAGGTCGACAAACTCAAGGAAGAGCTCAAGCAGATCACCAACAAAGAGGTTCAGATCAACATCCATGAGATCAAAAGACCTGAACTGGACGCCAATTTGGTCGCTGCCAGTGTGGCCCGACAGATCGAGAGCAGGATTTCGTATAGAAGGGCCATAAAGATGGCCATAGCCGCGGCAATGCGCATGAATGCGGAAGGGATGAAGATCATGATTTCCGGTCGCTTGAACGGAGCGGAGATGGCCAGGTCCGAATCCTATAAGGAAGGCAGGATCCCATTGTCAACCTTCCGTGCCGATGTGGACTATGCCCTGCACGAGGCCCAGACCACCTATGGTAAATTGGGGATCAAGGTATGGATCATGAAGGGTGAGGTATATGGAAAAAGGGAACTGTCCCCCTTGGTGGGACTTGCTTCCAAAGCCCAGGGATCCAAGAGTGGCAAAACACAGGATGGCAACAAGAAGCCACGCCGTAGAAAGTAATAAGATAAAGCAAGCTTAAGAGATGTTACAGCCAAAAAGAACAAAATTTCGTAAGACCCAGAAAGGGCGTATGAAAGGAATCTCCCAAAGGGGACACCAACTTTCCAATGGAATGTTTGGTATCAAGTCCCTGGATTCCGAATTCATCACCTCCCGTCAGATTGAGGCTGCGCGTATTGCTGCGACACGCTATATGAAGAGGCAGGGTCAACTTTGGATCAAGATATTTCCGGACAAGCCCATTACCAAAAAACCCCTTGAGGTTCGTATGGGTAAAGGAAAGGGAGCTCCTGAGTATTGGGTGGCCATTGTAAAACCCGGAAGGATCATGTTCGAGATTGCCGGGGTTCCCATGGACATCGCAAAGGAGGCCTTGAGATTGGCGGCCCAAAAACTGCCGGTCAAGACCAAGTTTATTGTGGCCAGGGACTATTCCGCCTAATTTTTATAACTGGAGAGAAAGATGAAACAATCAGAAATAAAGGAACTTTCTACTGAAGAGCTAAAGGATAGATTGGTCGAGTTCAAAAAGCAACACGCCGATCTTAAGATGGCCCATGCCGTTACCCCTTTGGAAAATCCCATGCAGATCAGAAAGGCTAGAAGGACGGTGGCAAGACTTGCAACAGAAATAACAAAAAGGGAATTACAATAATTGGTTCTGCCTTATGGAAAACAGAAATTTAAGAAAAGAAAGAATAGGCGTTGTCACCAGCAACAAAATGGAGAAATCCATTGTTGTTTCTGAGGTAAAACGGGTGAAACACCCCATGTATGGGAAGTTCGTTTTGAGGACCAAGAAATATGTTGCCCATGATGAAAAGAATGACTGCAACGAAGGTGATACCGTTAAAATAATGGAAACCAGACCATTGAGCAAGACCAAATGTTGGAGGCTGGTTGAAATCCTTGAAAGAGCTAAATAATTATGGTACAGCAAGAATCGAGATTAAAGGTCGCGGACAATACTGGTGCAAAGGAAGTTTTGACCATCCGCGTTTTGGGAGGTACAAAACGAAGATACGCTTCCCTTGGCGATAAAATTGTGGTCACTGTCAAGGAGGCCACACCGAACGGTACCGTGAAGAAGGGTTCTGTTTCCACTGCAGTTGTGGTAAGGACCAAGAAGGAGGTCAGGAGACCGGATGGCTCCTACATCCGTTTTGATGACAACGCCTGTGTATTGTTGAACCCGGCCGGCGAAATGAGGGGAACCCGTGTTTTCGGACCTGTTGCCCGGGAGCTAAGGGACAAACAGTACATGAAGATCGTCTCATTGGCACCTGAAGTACTATAATCGAAATATCACAGAGATGAAACTGAAAATAAAAACAGGGGATACGGTAAAGGTCATTACAGGCGACCACAAGGGCAGTCAAGGTAAGGTGCTCAAGGTGGACCGTGAAAAGAACAAGGCCATAGTGGAAGGCATCAATATGGTGTCCAAACACGAAAAGCCCAGTTCCAGGAACCCCCAGGGAGGCATAACCAAGAAGGAGGCGCCCATTCACATTTCAAACCTGTCCCTGATCGACCCGAAGTCCGGTGAGGCCACCAGGGTTGGATTTGAGGTAAGGGACGGCAAGAAGGTGAGGTTTTCCAAAAAATCCAATCAAGTAATCTGATCATGAGTTATATTCCAAGATTAAAACAAGAATACAGAGAGCGCGTGATCAAGGCGCTGACGTCATCGCCGCCAAGGACCCGCACGGCCGCCACCGGCCGGCCAGCGTGATCAAGGCGCTGACCGAGGAGTTTAATTACAAAAATGTAATGCAGGTCCCAAGGTTGGAAAAGATTGTAGTGAGCCGTGGCGTAGGTGCCGCGGTGTCCGACAAGAAACTCATCGACCATGCGGTCGATGAACTGACCAGCATTACTGGACAGAAAGCGGTTTCCACCATTTCCAAAAAGGACGTAGCTGCCTTTAAATTGAGGAAAGGAATGCCCATTGGGGCCAAGGTCACCCTCAGGGGAGAGCGCATGTACGAGTTTTTGGACCGTTTGGTCACCACCGCCCTTCCAAGGGTGCGCGATTTCCAAGGGGTAAAGGCCACCGGTTTTGACGGACGCGGCAATTACAACCTGGGAATCACGGAACAGCTCATTTTTCCAGAGATCAACATTGATCGGATCAACAGGATCAATGGAATGGACATCACCTTTGTCACTTCAGCTGAAACCGACAAAGAAGCAAAATCATTGTTAACCCAATTGGGAGTACCCTTTAAAAAGAACTGATATGGCCAAGGAATCCATGAAAGCCCGTGAGAGAAAAAGGGCTAAAACGGTTGCAAAGTATGCCGAGAAAAGAAAGGCCCTAAAAGAGGCAGGGGATTACGAGGCCCTTCAGAAGTTGCCCAAGAACGCTTCCCCGGTCCGTATGCACAACCGTTGCAAATTGACCGGAAGGCCCAGGGGATATATGAGAGTGTTCGGCCTATCAAGGGTCACTTTCAGGGAAATGGCGAATCAAGGGCTGATTCCCGGTGTTAAAAAGGCAAGTTGGTAATTTAGAACTAGATAAGATGCTTACAGATCCAATTTCAGATTTTCTGACCAGAATTAGAAACGCCAATATGGCGGGTCATAGGGTAGTGGATATCCCCGCTTCCAATCTAAAGAAACAGATTACCAAAATATTGTTCGAACAAGGCTATATTTTGAGCTATAAGTTCGAGGAGGACAAAGTACAGGGAAACATCAAAATAGCCCTTAAGTACGACAAGGCCACCAAGGAGCCCATTATAAAGAAATTGCAAAGGGTCAGTAGGCCCGGGCTCAGGAAGTATTCCAATTCAGAGGAACTTCCAAGGGTACTCAACGGCCTGGGCATTGCCATAGTCTCCACTTCCCACGGAGTGATGACCAGCAAACAGGCCAAGCAGGAGAATGTCGGGGGAGAGGTGTTGTGCTACGTTTATTAATTGATCAAAGAGAAGAAAAATGTCAAGAATAGGTAACAATCCAATTTCGATTCCCGATGGGGTGACCGTCGATGTGAAGGATTCCATGTTGACCGTCAAAGGTAAATTGGGAGAACTTTCGCAGGAATTCTCCGGGGTCGGGGTAAAGGTCGAAGAGGGCAATGTCCACGTGGCCAGACCATCCGATTCCAAAGAACACAAAGCCATGCACGGCCTATACCATTCCCTGATATCCAATATGGTAAAAGGGGTCT
>CALDPL010000131.1 GCA_937911965.1 uncultured Allomuricauda sp.
CCGGTTATACAATCAACTCATTTTTAATTATTATATTTTATTATCCTTCCGGGATTCCCTACCACCACGGCATAATCTGGAACGTCCCTTATAATGACCGCACCGGCTCCAATGGTACACCACTTTCCCACTTTTACCATGGGTATGACCGAAGCACCCGTGCCCATATGTGTGCCTTCTCCGATTTCAACATGGCCGGCCAAGGATACATTGGGGGAAATGTGAACAAAATCACCGATTTTGTTGTCATGGTCGACCAAGGCACCCGTATTGATGATCACGTGTTCGCCAATTGTGGCCCCTGCTTGGACAATTCCTCCTGCCATAACCACCGTTCCCTGTCCCATACTGCTGTATTTGCTTATCACTGCCGAAGGGTGGATAAGGTTTTCAAATTTGCTGTTTAACTTTTTAGCCAAATCAGCTCGGATATGATTATCTCCAATGGCTATAATTACAGGAATGTCGTCAGAAAAGAATTCTTGTTTGTTGCTCGAGAGATCGGCCTTATCCGTTTTGGGGAGGAGGTGGACCTTTTCAGGGAAATCATCAAATATCTTGGTGATGGTGTGTCCCAGGCATTCTGCAAGGTCTATAATAACCCTTGAATGCCCTCCCGCACCGTATATTTTGATTTTTTTCATTTAATGGTCCCGTTACTGTTGAATTGTTGTTCTCTGGATTTGATTAATAAATGATTCAATTCCCTTGCCAAATGGGCATGGTTATATCAACACCTTGATTGACATCCTTCCGTTTGATTACCTTGATAAAGGTCATATAAAGTATCTTAAGATCCAAAGACGGTGAAATATGCTCCACATACCATACGTCCAATTCAAATTTCTGATCCCAACTAATGGTATTCCTTCCATTGACCTGGGCCCAACCCGTAATTCCTGGCTTTACATCGTGCCTTTTATTTTGACTTTCACTATATAATGGTAGATAGCTCACCAACAAAGGCCGAGGACCTATTAGGGACATATCCCCTTTAATGACATTTACAAGTTGCAACAATTCATCCAAAGAATATTTACGAATGAAATTGCCTATGGGTGTAATTCTGGTAGAACTATTGGAATCTTCCGACCCTGGTTCAGGGTCCCGCATGGTTTTGAATTTGATGATTTTAAATATTCTTCCGTTTTTTCCCGGTCTGGGTTGAAGAAAGAATGGCTTTCCCCGGTTCGCAAATAGAAGTATTACGATGAGTATAAAGATGAATGGGGCCAACAACAAAAGCAGGACCAATGCGATCGATACATCGATTATTTGTTTGAACAGATTCCTGTACATGGTAGTTTATCAATTCGATTTTGGGGCACTATTCCATCCGGTTCAAAAACCGTCAAGTCTATAGGGTAAAATTACAATATGTCTTGATTGAAAAACTGTTTTATAGTTCAAGCAGTTAAAATTATAGATGAATTGAGGTAATGTGACATAAAATTTAGTATGGACAATTCAAAACTGACATGTCTTTGAGTTATAGGAGAT
>CALDPL010000132.1 GCA_937911965.1 uncultured Allomuricauda sp.
TTTGTACCCGGGAAGGTCCTTGGCCTTGACCTGGGTGACCTTGTAGAATTGGTTCATATGGTCCAGGAAGGCCTGGCCCGGATCATCCCCAAAATGGACATAGGCAATCTTTTTGTTGTCCAGTTTTTTGATGGGCATCAGGGAAAAGTTGTTCTTGGGCACGGTGATGGCCGCCTCAATGGCCTGTTCATAGATCAGTTGGTTCTCGGGGAGGTTCAGGTCCTGCTGGAGGGTTTGAAGGTCAACCGGCTCGTAGTTGTACAGGCCCGCCTTGTACTTGGCCATCAATATTTTCTTTACCGAATGGGACAGCCGTTCCTCCGAAACGATCCCACGCCTGTAGGCCTCCATCATTTTGTCCTTGGCCTTGGATACGTTCTCCGGCATCAGCAACATATCGTTCCCCGCCAAAAAGGCCTGGAGTTCCACCTCCCCCTGTGGGGCGAATTGGGACACCGCCTTCATGTTCAGGGCATCGGTGAAGATCAGCCCCTCAAAACACATTTCATTCTGGAGCAGGCCCGTTACGATATCCTTGGACAGGGAAGAGGGATGGCCCGGCCGCTGCTCCAGGGCGGGCAATTCCAAATGGGCGATCATCACCGAGCTCAGCCCCTGATCGATCAGATGTTGGAAGGGCACCAGTTCTATGGAGTCCAAAAGGGCCCTGTTGGAAGTGATCGTCGGAAGGGCCTTGTGGGAATCCGTGGCCGTATCCCCATGTCCCGGAAAATGCTTGCCGTTGGAAAGGACCCCTGCTGCTTCCATGCCCTTGGCAAAAGCCGCCCCCTTCAGGGCCACGTTCACCGGATCTTCCCCAAAGGAACGGTTGCCGATGATCGGGTTTTGGGGATTGTTGTTCACATCGAGGACCGGGGCAAAATTGATGTGTACCCCCATTCTTTTGGCGTGTTTGCCAATTTGATGGCCCACTTTTTCCACCAGGTCGTTGTCGCGGATGGCCCCCAGGGTCATGTTCCACGGAAAGGCATAGGTGGAATCCAGTCGCATGGCCAGTCCCCATTCGGCATCAAGCCCAATGAGCAGGGGGATCTTTGCCTGGGATTGGTAGTTGTTGGTCAATCGGGCCTGTTTTAGGGGACTTCCCGAGAGAAAGATCACCCCGCCGATATGTTCATCCCGCACCAGGCTGCGGATGTGGTCCGTGGAGGCTTGGTCCTGATTGGATGCAATGCTGACCATAAAGAGCTGTCCGATGCGCTCCTCCAAATCCATGCTGTTATAACGGGTCTGCACCCATGCCGCCTGGGCCAGGGAATCCTGGACGACCAGTGGATTGTGTTGCCCCATCAGGGGTATGCCGACAAGAAGGAAGAGGGGGAAAAATAGGTTCAACCGCATATACACCGAGTCTTGACATCCTTTTGTTCCCCATAAAAATATGGGTTTTGGTCGAGGAATCCTCAAATTGGGATTATTTTAAGAAGCCATTAAACAAATCTGGAATGCCAACTTTCATGGGCGGGTACCTCCCAGTGTTCCAAATATTCCCCCTTGGTGGCCACCAGGTTGTTGAAAACTATGGTGTTGGGTCCCACTGCCTTTTCCTTTGCCATTTTTTTGAAGTCCTTCAAGGGTTTATAGGTGATGTATTCCCCCTGTTTGAAGGAGACGTTCATCCTATCCAAAAGTTCCACCCCATAGCGCTTTTCCAATTGCTGGATGAAATGGACCGAAGCGTCAATGGAACAGCCCGAGGCCCCTGCCATGGCCTGGTTCAGGCCAATGACCAGAAACCTTTTGTAGCGTGTTTCAAAGGCTGCGTGCAGTTCGGAACCGTGGGCCGTCCACTCCGTCAGGAATGCGCTCAACGCCTCCTCGACCTCTTGGAGTTCCGCATCGGTGAAGTTTCGGTTGGACTGGTAGATCCAAATCCTGGAGTTGTCCGGCAGTTCATTAAAATCGACCAACATATGCTTGTGTTTTTTATGGGGAGTTTTGGTCCCCCTTGTTATTATCTGTAGTGGCTGGGATTCAGAGGTCCTGGGCATTGGCCAGAAGCTCGGCGATGTCCATGACCGCAATGGAAGCCTCCTTCTCCAACCCCTTGACCCCATCGGTGAGCATGGTGTTGCAGAAAGGACAGGCCGCGGCGATGATCTCTGCCTCGGTCTCAACGGCCTCTTCGGTACGCAGGATGTTGACGTCCTTGTCCCCCTTTTCGGGTTCCTTGAACATTTGGGCGCCCCCTGCCCCGCAACAGAGCCCCCTTTTGCGACAGCTCTTCATTTCGACCAGCTCGGCATCCAGTTTCTTGATCAGTTCCCTGGGGGCCTCATAGACGGAATTGGCCCGTCCCAGATAGCAAGGATCGTGATAGGTGATCTTTTTGCCCTTGTAGACACCTCCTTCCAGGGAGATCTTTCCCTCCCCGATCAACTGCTGCAGGAATTGGCTGTGGTGCACCACTTCATAATGTCCCCCGAGGCCGGGGTATTCGTTCTTCATGGTATTGAAACAGTGGGGACAGGCGGTCACCACCTTGGTGATCCCATAGGAATTCAATACCTCTATATTGGTCATGGCCTGCATTTGGAACAAAAATTCATTCCCCGCGCGTTTGGCCGGATCCCCGGTACAGCTTTCCTCGGAGCCCAGGACCGCGAAATTGATCCCCGCCTTGTTGAGCAGTTTTACAAAGGCCTTGGTGATTTTCTTGGCCCTATCGTCAAAACTTCCGGCACAACCGACCCAAAACAGGATTTCCGGTTGTTTTCCCTCGGCAAAGAGCGAGGCCATGGTGGGTACGTTGATATGATCTGACATTGCTTATTGATCCATTAAGATTCCTGGGCCCAGTTCAACCGGTCCATCTGGTTGAAGGGCCATGGGGCCCCATTGTTTTCCATATTGCCCATCATATTGTTGAGGTCCGAGGGGGCAGCGGACTGCTCCATTACCAGAAAGCGCCTCATGTCCACGATGATGGACAAGGGGTCAATGCTAACCGGACAGGCCTCCACACAGGCATTGCAGGTGGTACAGGCCCAAAGTTCCTCCCTGCTGATATAATCGTCCAACAATTGTTTGCCATCGGGCACGAATTCCCCTTTGTTCGCATCCATGTTCCTTCCCACTTCCTCCAAACGGTCCCGGGTATCCATCATGATCTTTCTGGGGGAGAGCTTTTTTCCGGTCCTGTTGGCCGGGCACTCGGAGGTGCAACGACCGCATTCGGTACAGGTATAGGCATTGAGCAACTGTACCCAATTGAGGTCCATCACATCGGAGGCCCCGAACTTTTCGGGCTCCCCTTCCGCTTGTTGGGCCGGAGCGGCAAAGGGGTCTGCCGAGGGGTCCATCATGAGCTTCACCTCCCGTCGCACCGATTCCAGGTTGTCCAAGGCCCCCTGGGGCCTTAACCGACCGTAATAGGTGTTTGGAAAGGCCAGGATGATATGCAGGTGCTTGGAATAGTATAAATAATTAAGAAAGCCCAAAATCCCCAATATGTGCAGCCACCATGCGCTTCGCTCGAGCAGAACCAGGGAGGGGATGGACCATTGGTCGATCAAGGGGACCAGGTATTGGCTGATCGGAAAACTGCCTGCCAAGGCGTAACCCTCGGCACCCAGCTCCTGCAAACGTTGGTCCGCGGCGTTCATGGTGAGGAACAACAGCATCAGCACAAATTCGATATAGAGGATCAGGTTTCCGTCCTTCTTCGGCCAACCCTTCATTTCGGGTTTGACGAACCTTTGTAGCTTCAGTACGTTCCTTCGAACCCAAAACAGGAATACCCCCACCAGGACCAAAAGGGCCAAGATCTCAAAGCTGCCGATCAACACATCGTAAACGGGGCCCAAAAAGGCAAACAACCTGTGGGTGCCCAGGATTCCGTCCAAAATGATCTCCAATACCTCGATATTGATGATGATGAAGCCCAGATAGACGAAGATGTGCAGCAATCCCGCCACGGGACGGACCACCATCTTGGTCTGGCCCAGGGCGATGCGCGCCATATTCCGCCACCTTTGGGGTTTGTCGTCACTGACATCCACGTCCCGCCCCAATTTGATGTTCCTCAGGATCTTTTTGACATTTCGGGCAAAGAATCCAACGCCAAGGACCAGGGCCAGTACAAAGAGTATGTTGGGCAGGTATTCCATTTAGGGGTTCTCCTGGTTTTGTGGTTCATCCCCGCTTTCCCCCTGTTCCGCGGGATCGTTCTCGGGCAGGGTATATTCCTTTTGTTTCTTTCCGAATACCGATACGTTGACGTAGCGTTTTGGGTTCAGCCTGAAATCCTGCAACAGCAGGTCCAGTTCCTTGGAGGCATCGGCAAGGTTGTTGTACAGGGCGTCGTCCTGGTGCAATTTGCCCAGGGAGCCCTCTCCCTTTTCTATTTTGGCCAAGATCCCGTTCAGGCGTTCCACGGTGGCCTGGAAGTTGGCCAGGGTACCGCCCAGGTCGGATTGCAATAGGGTATCCGAAAGTTTTGAGAAATTGGCGGTGATCTTGTCCACGTTCTTCAGGGAGTTGTCCAGTTGCTCTTTGTTGTTCTCCAACAATTGGTTCAGGTTGTCCGCACTGTTCTTGAAGGAGGCCACCAAATCGTTCAGTCCCGAAATGGTCTGCCTGAGCTCTTCCCGGGTGGTTTTGTCCAAGATCTCATTGACACTGACCAGGAGGGAATCCGCATTGGATACGGCCCCTTCCACCTTCATCTGCAGGGGGGTCAGTTTTTGCTGGACCAATTCGGTCAATCCGGGTTTGGATTTTGAGGGAAGGGTATCCCCCGATTTGGCCCGGGGCGCATCGTCAAAAACGGGGATGATCTGTATGCCCTTGCCCCCGATGATCCCGGTATCGTATAGTTCGGCAACACTGTTGGCCGAGAATTCAAAATCCTTGCTGACCGAAAAGGTGACCAAGAGTTTGCCACTGCTGTCCTTGAACTGGATCGAGGTGACATTTCCCACACTGTATCCGTTGATGGAGACCTGGGTCCCGGCCTGCAGTCCGCCCACATTGTCGTAGACGGCGTAGAAGGTCTTGCTCGATTCAAAAAGTGGGGAGGATTTTAGGTAGCTCAGCCCAAAAAGAAAGGCCGCAATCCCTGCAATCACTATAATCCCGGTCTTGACTTCCCTGGATAGTTTCAAAAGCTTCTGTTTATGGTTGAAACAAAATTAGGAATATTTTTCACAAGGGACCGAGAACTTCTTCCCTTAATGATCCACTTGGGAGAGCGGCACCCGTACGCCATCCTTGTAGGCAACGATATAGGAGGTGGGATAACCCTTGGCATCCGCCTGGGACTTTAACCTTTTGGCCTGCTCCATATTGCTGGCGCTCCCGTACATATAGCGGTACAGGTTCTTGAAGCGTTCCCTGGAGAGCACATCCAGTCCGTTGAAATTCCGCGCCTCCAAGGGAATGTCCTTGACCGTGGCCAAGATCTGGACCTTATAGACCACTCCGGTCGCCACCGGGGCGGTTTCCCGGGCCGTTTCTTCCACGGTTGTTTTTGTCTCTTTTTCGGGTTTCTTGACTTCTTCCTCGACAGCTTCCTTTTTCTCCTCGGCCTGAACCTCAATGGCAACCTCCCTGTCCTCTATTTGGGCGGGCGTGGATCCCTCCAAGGGGCCACCGACCTCCTTTTTATAGGCCAATATGGCATCGGCAATGGATTTGCCCATTTCGTCCTGTCCCTTTTTGGAATTGAGGTAGCTTCCCTCGCTCTTGTTGGTCAAAAACCCGACCTCCACCAATACCGAGGGCATAAAGGTCTGGTGCAGGACAATGAAGCCCGCCTGTTTGACCTTTCGGTCCTTTCGCCTGAGCTTTTTGGTGAACTGGTCCTGTAGTTTTTTCCCCAATTGGATGCTCTGGTCCAGGAACTCTTCCTGCATGATGGTCAGACCTATTATGGATTCCGGGGAATTGATGTCGTAATCGGCATAGCGCTGCTCGTAATTGTCCTCGAGATAGATCACCGAGTTCTCCTTTTTGGCCACCTCGAAGTTCTGTTGAGTGGCGTGCAGCCCCAGCACATAGGTCTCCGCTCCAAAGGCATCCGAACCGTGGGCATTGCAGTGGACCGAAACAAAGAGGTCCGCATTTGCCTCATTGGCAATCTTGCCCCGTACGTAGAGGTCCACAAAACTGTCGTCGTCCCTGGTATAGACCACTTTGATGTCCCCTTGTTTTCCGAGTTCCTCCCCGACCTTCAACACGATGTTCAGGGCAATTTCCTTTTCGAGGTAGCCGTTCCCTATATTTCCGGGGTCATGGCCTCCATGGCCTGCATCCAGCACCACTACAAAGGGTTTGGCCGGAGGCTCCCCCGGATGAAATTTCGTAAAAGAGACCAACGGAAGGACCAAAAGGATTAAAACCAAGAATGCCGATCGACTTTTATTCATATGGACTGCGCAATTATGGAGCTCCCCCCGGGTTAAAAATATGGTAACCTTCAATAAGGGGAACAAAAAATATATGTAAGTTTGGAGCCAAAAACTGGGCCAAACTAGCACAAAAATAGGATTTATCACGTTGCAACCAAATAAACATCTTTCAGTTTTCCTATTTGTTCTTCTTTGTGGCACGTTAAATCTAAAGGCTCAGGAAGACCCCATAGTACCCTTGCCGATCAAGGCCTTGGGGGATACACTTTTGGTGGCGCCCCTAATTCCGCCAAACTTCCTCAACGATTCGATTCCCCAGGATTCCACCGCCACGGATACGACCTCCCAGAAACAACCGCTGTTGTTGGATCAGATCCAGTACAGGGCCAGGGATTATGTGAGGCTCAGCCAAAAGGAGAACAAGATCTATATGTACGACAAGGCGGAGGTCTATTACCAGGATACGGAACTCAAGGCCGGGGTGATCATCATGGACTATGTCAAGAACGAGGTCTATGCAGGGCGTATGAAGGATTCCCTGGGCAATTATTCCCAATTGCCCTATTTCAAACAGGGGGAGAACGAGGTGCGTCCGGATTCCATACGCTTCAATTTTGATACCCAGAGGGCCCTGATCTGGAATTCCAGGACGGAACAACAAGCGGGCCTGGGAAGCCTTGGCTCCGACCCGATGAAAGTCTATGCCGAGATCACCAAAAAGGAAAACGATTCGGTCTATTTCCTATACGAGGGCAAGTTGACCACCTCCAAGGACACCCTGGATCCCGATTATTTTATCCGGGTGCGCAAGGCCAAGTTCGTGCCCAAGAAAAAGATCATCGCGGGCTATAGCAATATGTACATCATGAACGTGCCCACGCCCATCGCTTTGCCCTTTGCTTATTTTCCCCTGACCACGGGTCGGGTCGCCGGGCTGCTCTTCCCCACCTTTGGGAACGATCCACAAAGGGGGTACTTCCTACAGAACGGGGGCTATTACCTGCCCATAAGCGATTATGTCGATTTGAGCGTGACCGGGGATTTTTATACCAATGGGAGTTATGGGATGCGGGCACAGACCATTTATTCCAAACGCTATAAGTTCAGGGGGAACGTCAATGTGAACTATGAGAACCTGATCCGAAGCCAGAAGGGCTTTGAGGATTACAGCCGTACGAGCAACTACAACATCAGGATTTCCCATACCCAGGACCCCAAGGCCAGTCCGAACTCCCGTTTCTCGGCCTCGGTGAACCTGGGGAGCAGCCAATATTATTCCAACTCCCTGAACCAGATCAACAGGAACAATTCCCAGACCAACACCTTTGCCTCCTCGATAAGCTATTCCAAGACCTTTCCGGCCTATCCGTCTGTGAACACCTCCTTGACCCTGAGCCATACCCAGAACTCGAGGACCCAGCAGATCAATATGTCGCTGCCCACCTTTCAGGCCAGTATGGAACGTATTTTTCCCTTTGCCAAACGGGACGGGATCAAAAAGGGGATCATCCAGAACATCAACTTCCAATACGATATGAATGCCCAGAACAGCATCACCACCACGGAGGAGGATTTCTTCACCGCTGAGATGTTCGAAGGGGCCCGGGTGGGCGCCAGGCACCGAATTCCCATAGGCACCAACTTCAAGGTTGCCAAATACTTCAGCGTGAGCCTCAACGGGAGTTATGAGGACGTGTGGACCCTGGAGACCCTGAGAAGGCAGTACGACGAGGAGCTCGGGGAAGTGGTCACCGATACCGTTGCTGGCTTTGACCGCTTCAACCGTTACAATATGGGGGCCAGTGTGGGGACCACGGTCTACGGGACCTGGAATTTTGGGGAAGGCAGGAAAATCCAGGCCCTGCGCCATGTGATGCGCCCCTCGATCAGTTACAATTACACCCCTTCCTTCGAACAGTTCTATGACACCTATTTGGACGAAGAGGGGGAAGAGGTACAGTATACCCCTTTTGAGACCAGCATCTATGGGAGGCCATCCCTGAACCGGGGAAGCTCCCTGAGCTTTTCCCTTCAGAATTCCCTGGAGGCCAAGGTAAGGGACAAGGACTCGACGGTGATCGAGCCCAGAAAGGTCAAGATCCTGAGCAACCTGAGTCTTTCGGCGAGCTATAACCTGGAGGCGGATTCCTTGAAATTGAGCCCCATCAACATGAGCGGGGCCACGGAGATCATCAAGGGGGTCCCGATCAATTTTGCGGCCACCTTCGATCCCTATGCCATTGACAACAACGGCCGAAGGATCAACGAACTGAACATCAAAAAGGGCGGAGGGCTTGCCCGGCTTACCTCGGCAAGGTTCAATACGGGCTTTTCCCTAAAGAGCGACATGTTCCAAAAGGGAGGTGCCAAGAAGGATCAAGGGGAAGAAGAGGAGGAGGTACCCGACTATGGGGCCAACCCCTTTGAACTGGACGGGGTGAACGCCGACCCCCACTTCGGTCGGGGATTGGATCGGGGAGAAGAGGAAGACGACCCCAAGAATGCGATGTACCGGAACAAAATGCCCTGGGACGCCCGCTTTACCTATGTGGCCACCTATAACAACAACAACCGTCAGGGGGAAATCACCAACCATTCCCTGATGTTCACCGGGAACATCCAGCTCTCCCCCAAATGGGAAGTGGGTTTCAATTCGGGCTACGACCTCAAAAACAAGGGATTTGCCGATACCCGCTTCAATTTCAAACGGGACCTGGGCAGCTTTAGGCTCAGTTTTGACTGGACGCCCTTTGGACGCTATGAACGCTGGTATTTCTTCATCGGGATCAAGAGCTCCATCCTGCAGGACCTGAAATGGGAAAGCAGGAGCCAGCCCTTTGGCAGAAGATAATAATTTGAATACCTTTTACCCCAATAACCTTTTATAGTATCCGACATGAAAAAAATCATAAATACCCCCAAGGCCCCGGCTCCGATAGGACCCTACAACCAGGCCGTTCTCAGCGGTGATACACTCTATATCTCCGGTCAGATCCCCATCGATCCTTCCACCGGAAATCTTGTGGAGGGGGACATCAAAAAGGAGACCGCCCGGTCCATGGAGAACCTCAAGGCCATTTTGGAAGCGGCCGGAATGGGTTTTGGACAGGTGGTCAAGTCCACGATATTCATCAAGGACATGGGCCAGTTCGGTCAGATCAACGAAGTATACGGCAGCTATTTTGACGGGGATACCGCCCCGGCACGCGAAACCGTTGAGGTGGCCAAACTCCCCAAAAACGTGAATGTGGAAATCTCGATGATAGCCGTTAAATAGTCTTTTTATGGAATTCCACCAGGCCTTCTATCGGCCTTCTGTGGATTACCCCCATGATCAGGTCATTGCGTTCCAAACAGGCCGTCAGCTCCTCCTTTAGATAGTAGGCAATGCTGCCCACAAAGCTGATGGGGACCTTGGTTGCCAGCTCGTACTGCATGATGTAGTTGTTGACGAACTGTTGCAATCCCTTTTCGATGACCCCTTTGCAATAGGGATGTTCCTTGTTCTCTATGACAAATCGGGCAAAAGTGGCCAAATAGGTATTCGGATTGGGCTGTTTGTAGAGGTGTTCCTTGATCACATCCGCGTCCAGATCGAATTCCTTTGCAAATTTGATTCCCAGATCCTGTGGCATCTTGTGGAAGTAATAGTCCCGGATGAGTTTCCTGCCAAAGAAATTCCCACTGCCGTCGTCCATCAGGATATATCCCAGGGACTTGACCTTCTGCAGGAGTTGGTGCCCATCGTAATAGCTGCAATTGGAACCCGTGCCCAAAATACAGACGATGGCCTGCCTTCCGATCTGGGTGGTGGCATGGATGGCCGCATAGGTATCCTCCTTTACGTCCGCCTTGGCATTGGGGAAAAAATCCTTGAAGATGCCTTTGAGGAACACCTTCATCCTATCGGTACCGCATCCGGCCCCGTAGAAATACAACAGCTTTACCTTATCCCTGTTCTTGGACAGTTCAAAATTGTTTGCCAACCGATCTTCGATTACTTCCCGGGTCAATACCTCCGGGCTCAAACCCAGGGTCTGGGTCAAAAACAATTGTTCCCCTTTTTCGTCCAGGGCAATCCAATCGGATTTGGTGGCGCCACTATCCACGATCAAGATCATAGGCTTTGGAATTTAAGTGAAATCCCAAAGAGGGCACGGGCCCTCCTTGGGAATATGTACTTGGGCTTTGTTTACAGGGTTGAGGCGTGTACGGCCAAATCGACCAATTTGTTCGAGAAACCGGCTTCGTTGTCGTACCAGCAGACCACCTTGAAGAATTTGGGATTGAGCTCGATCCCGGCATCCGCATCAAAGACACAGGTCCTGGTCTCCCCTACAAAGTCCTGGGAGACCACCAGGTCCTCGGTATAGCCGACAATGCCCTTCAATTCCCCTTCGGAGGCCTTTTTAAAGGCTTTCTTGATTTCCTCATAGGAAGTTTCCTTTTCCAGACGGACGGTCAAATCCACAACGGATACATCCGCAGTGGGAACCCTAAAGGCCATCCCTGTGAGTTTTCCCTCCAGGGCGGGAATTACCTTGGTGACCGCCTTGGCGGCCCCGGTGGCGGCCGGGATGATGTTCAACAGGGCGCTCCTGCCCCCCCTGAAATCCTTTCTGGAAGGACCGTCAACGGTCAACTGGGTGGCCGTGGTGGCGTGTACCGTGGTCATCAGGGCCTCTTCAATGCCAAAGGCATCGTGGAGTACCTTGGCCAAGGGGGCCAGACAGTTGGTGGTACATGAAGCGTTTGAAATGATCGTGTCGGAGGCCTTCAGTTCCTTGTGGTTCACTCCCATTACGAACATGGGGGCGTCCTTTGAAGGGGCGGAGATCAATACTTTTTTGGCTCCCCCGTCGATATGGGACTGGGCCATTTCCTTGGTGGTGAAGATTCCGGTACATTCCAATACGAGATCGGCACCGACCTGGTCCCATTTCAGGTTTTTGGGGTCGCGTTCCGCGGTGACCCGTATCGCTTTTCCATTGACCTGGAGTTTTCCGTCCCGGACTTCCACATCCCCATCAAATCGGCCGTGGACCGAATCGTATTTCAACAGGTAGGCCAGGTGCTCCACATCCAACAGATCGTTGATCGCCACCACTTCCACATCGTTCCTCTTCACGGTATCCCGAAAGACCAATCTTCCTATTCTACCGAATCCGTTGATTCCAATTTTCACTTTTGACATATCGCTTTCTATTTTATGTTTGTCTATGTTGTCATTATTTCGGAAACCCTCAAGAGTTCCGCATCAATTTCCGTATGTGCACTGATGGCCTCTTCCAGGGGGGTCAGGGTCAATTTGGTATCCTTGATCCCCACCATTAGGTTGGATTTGCCCTCCAAAAGGCATTCCACGGCCTTCACCCCCATCCTACTGGCCAGTACCCGGTCGAAGCAACTGGGTGCACCACCGCGTTGCATATGGCCCAGTACGGAGACCCGTACATCGTAAATGGGCAGGTTCTGTTCCACGTATTCCTTGAGTTCGAACACGTTCTTTCCGCTCTTGTCCCCTTCGGAAACGATTACGATACTGGAGGATTTTCCCGAGGCCTTGGAGCGTTTCAGGGATTCCAGAAGGCGCTCGAGCCCCAGGTTCTGTTCCGGGATCAAAATCTCTTCCGCCCCGGCCCCTACCCCGGCGTTCAGGGCGATATGGCCGGCATCCCTTCCCATGACCTCCACGAAGAAGAGCCTGTTGTGGGAACTTGCGGTGTCCCTTATCTTGTCCACGGCCTCGACCACGGTATTGATCGCCGTGTCGAATCCTAGGGTGTGGGAGGTCCCCAGTATATCATTGTCTATGGTACCGGGAATCCCGATGACCGGAAAACCGAACTCATTGTTAAAGGTAATTGCCCCTTGGAAACTTCCGTTCCCCCCTATCACTACAAAGGCATCAATGCCTTCGGTGACCAATTGGTCGTAAGCCCTCTTCCTTCCTTTCTCGCTTCGAAAATCATCGCAGCGGGCCGATTTGAGGATTGTGCCCCCCTTGTTGATGATATTGTTCACCGATCTGGCGTCCAAGGTCTTGAAATCCCCATCGATCATTCCTTGGTATCCCCTATAGATACCCACGCATTCTATCTTGAGATAGGCACAGGTACGCACCACGGAACGAATGGCGGCATTCATTCCGGGGGAGTCCCCTCCCGATGTCAATACCCCTATTTTCTTAATATTTGAAGCCATTAAAAATTTTAAGAGATCAAAGTTAGGAAACTATATCCAAAAATGGGGAAGCCTTGATAATATATTTATTATGAGGCAGTTTCTCAAACGTTTTCGTAAAAATATTTGTTAAAAAGGTGAGATATTTAAAGCTCAATCCATGGTTTTCGGAGGGGGTTTGGACTTGGTGGCAAAACGGATCAGGCTGTCGTTGCCCATAACCTGACCGGTCCGGTTTTTGGGTTCGGGTTCCACTGCGGCATCCTTCTTTTTGAACAGATTGTCCATCAGCTCCTTGAAGCTGTCAAAGTCCACTTGATAGGAGAGTCCCACCCCCTGGGTATACCCTTGTCGTTCCCCAAAATACTGTTGGATCTGGTTCTCCCTGTTGAATATCTTGGCGGAGAGGGTGCCCTCCTCGTTGAGCAGCACCTGCACTTCTACATCCCCGGCGACCACCGTTTCGGAAACCCCGCCCACCGGAACCCCCACCTTCCCGTTGACCAGGATCCTGTTGGAAATCTGTGTGGAAACCGTTACCCCGACCCGGTCCTCGGTACGGATGTCCGCATTGGGGTCCAAAAGCCCCTGTTCGTAGGATACCCCCAGATTGAACTTGTCGTTGCCGCTGCCCAGGATGGAGTTGAGCAGGCCCGAGGCCGTTTGGATCAGGTTGCCGGTGACCGCCTGTTGGTTGATCCCGCTCTGATCGTTGACAAAGGTTCCCTGGGCAAGGAGGAAAAAGGCGTTCCGTTCCTTGATCGTCGGATCCTGAAGGCGGTATTGGAGTTCGGACTGTACCACGGAAGTGGTTCCCGGAAAATTGATGTCAAAATTGATGTTGGGGCTTTCGAGTTCCCCGTCCAGGCGGATGACCACCTCGGTGGGGATCCTGCCGGTAAAACCGGCATTGTCCAACAAGGGTCCCGGATTGGCATTGAGTTCATAGACCGCTTCCAGGTTCAGCTGGGCGGCCAGGGGATCGCGTTCCCAGAGGATGGTGCCCCCGGGCCTCACCCTGAATTTCTTGTCGATCACCCCTCCGTACTTGAAGTTGTATTCCCCGGTGACCACGACGAAATCCCCGTACATATTGAACTTTCCGTTGGTGTTGATCTCGATCAGCAAGATCCCCTCCCCCGTACCCTTGAGGGAACTGCCCGAGCTGGCGTCCACCACGATCTCCACCTCTGCATCCGGGGTGACCGCAAGGTCAAAGGCCATTTCAAGACCCTGGTACTCCTGCAGCACCCGTTCCTGTTCCAGGGAGGCCACCCCTCCCTTTTCCATGAAATTGATAAAGGAATAATCCCCGATGCTGGTGACATCGCTCAAGGGAATCTTCAGGGAGGTGCCCCGGGCCGTGGATGCGTCCACCGTTATGGTCAGGGCATCGGTCGGCCCGTAGATGCTCCCCTGTCCGTTGATATAGGCCGTCCCGTAATAGAGGGATTCCTCGTCATAGTCCGTATTGAGGATCATAAATCTATTGTTCCCGGTATCGATGTCCAGGTCCAGATGCCAGTCTGAAAAGCCCGTATGCCCTATGGTCCCGTCCAAGGTGGCCGTGGTGCCCTCCTCCACATCGGATAGCCCGATCTGTTCAAAATAGAAGGTCTGGTCGAAGAGCCTGATCCGGGAGAGGGGCGCGAAATCGTAGTCCACTTGGAGGTAGGGAATGCCGATTCCCCCCTCATTGAGGGTGAGCAGGCCATCGATGTCCGGGTTTTCCAGATCCCCCGTGACCCTGGCACTCCCACTGAGCTTGCCCCTGATGTTGGAGAGTACGTCCCCGGCCAAGGGGCTGAAGGGTTTTAGGGAAAAGTCGGAGAAATTGGCCATCAGGTCCAATTCCTGTCGATTGTCGACATTGGTCAGGCTTCCATTGAGGCTCAGGATTTCCCGATCGTCATTGATCAACCAGGTACTCACCCCGAATTCTGAAAGGTCGTTGTTCCCGAAGATGC
>CALDPL010000133.1 GCA_937911965.1 uncultured Allomuricauda sp.
GGGCAGGGTCTCGTATTTGTCGGCCAGCCAGGAGCGCTCGAAAAACCTGGATTCGGCCAAGATGAAAAATGAGGTGATGAACAGGGTCAGGGTCTGGACCATCCCGATGAGGTGATCGCCCCCATCGTCCTCAAAGCTCAGGAAGATGACCAATACCACCAGGATCAGCCCCAAAAAGAATATCATGGTATTCCTGGAAAAGGCGAATTTGTCCACCCTGGGCCCCCTGGCCTTTGCCCGATCCATATTGCGGATCAACAATCTTACGGAAAGGATGAAGTAAAAGACAAAACTCAGCACCACCATCCATCTAAAATGGTCCTTCCAAAAATAAAAGGAGCGGTCAAAATCCCCGGGGACCTCCACAAAACCCAAGTCGGAATGATAGGCGGCCAAGTAAGCATTGAGCCGTACTTCCATGGGGGAGCCGTAATATCCAATCTGGGAAATCGCATAGAGCAAGGGAAAAACGAAATGCGGCCAATGCGTCCGGATGCGGACCGGTTTTCTCAGGAGCAGGGCATAGAGGAAGAAATACAGGCCGGGAGCGATCAGCAGGACCAAGGGTTCCGTGGAGTCGTTCAAAAAAATGGCATATTTGATCAGGCCGGTATAGCACATATAGATGTCCAGGCATACCAGGCATTGGACCAAGAGGGCCCATCCGTACAATCGGATTGCCGATTCCCGGGTGGCCCGGACAAAGATCACGGCGGCCAGAAAAAACCCCTGTACCAGCCCGAGCAATATGATGTGGGAGGCCAGATCGTGCCTGATGGGAATCCGGTCCAAAAAATGGGTCAAGGTTTCCATTTCCCTATATAGATCATGGGTTGGGTCGGTTCGAATCGAAAAGGTCCCTTGCTCCCGTCATCATCCTTGGCTTTCCTCATTCCTCCCTGGAAATATAATCCACCAGCTTTTCCGGGCCTTCCAAGAGGACCCTTACGATCTGAAGGGTGCCGTCGCTCTTGGTATCGATATGCCATTTGATCAGGGAGATTTCCCCATGTACGAGTTCGAGGCCGGTAATGCTCCTGGGATGTACGCAGCTGCCGTCGTTGAAAAAGGGGATTTGTCCGGGTTCCGGGAACCTGGGCCTGTGGGTATGTCCCGTAATGGTGACCAAAAGCTCTTTCTTCAGGATCCAACGTTTGATCCGCCTTTCGATCCGGATGAGCTCCTTGTAGTTCTTGGCCGGGTTGGTGGGGTCGGCAATGCCCCAGACCTGTAGGGGTTTCCAGAGCACCCGTACCAAAAAGCGGTTCAATCGCCAGCAGACATAGTTCCACCAATCCGCCTGATGGCCGTGGGTACAGAAGATTTCCTGTCCCGTCTCCCGATGTTTGAGCAAAAGGGCCTCGTGGTATTTTAGGCCCTTGAACAGGGTCTTGTCGGAGCCGTCTATGGGCTCAAAATAATGAGAGAGGTTCTTTTCCACGAATTTTGGGTCCCTATAGACCATATCGTGGTTGCCCCAGACCATGTGCAGCCTTTTTTCCAGATGGAAGCGGCGCAGCAGTTGGTAGACATTCTTATGGGCCTCGATCAGGGATTCAAACCCGATATTTTCCCAGAGTTCGTCCCCGTCCCCCAGTTCACAATAGTGGAATCCTTCCAGGAAGTACTGGGTCAGGGCGTGAAAATAGATGTTGCGGTTGTTGGCAAATTCATCCGCAAAACTGTTGTCCCCCCTGTGGCAGTCACTGAAAAAGATGAACTTTGAGGAATCGTCAAAGGGGATGTGCACGGCTTTCCCATAGGCGCGTTCCAATCTTGAGGTGGATGTCATCCGATAAATTTTACGTACATCCCCAAAATTGGCAATTAATCTTTAAAGATCAGCCCAAGTGGGCCTGCATTTTTACTTTTTGTAACTTTGGGGTCCTTTTGGAGACCAATGCCCTATGAAACAGGACCTGAATGATGAAAGCCCGGTGTTGCAGTTGGTGAGTTTCAACAAATTGTTGGAACATTATGACCGGCAACTCCATAGCCCCGAAGCCCACTTGGCCCAACGTGCCAAGACGGTATTGGAGGCCCAGGCCCCCTATCCCATCCTCAGGGAGGGCTTCACGGACCTGTCCCTTTTGGAAGAGCACCGGGAGCTCATCTCCCTGATCTTGGAGGACACCTTTTCCCCCATGCTCACCCAAAACGAGATCAAGACGGCCACCACGGCCTTTGAGAACATGGTATTCAATTCCTCGGAGCGTTTCAAGAAAATAGTGGAGGATGCCGGGGCGGATTTTGAGCTGCAGCTCCACAACCTTCCCAATCGGTACAACTACATCATGAAATGCAGCGTGGTCCTAAAGTTCCACTACGGCTATAACCTCGATTTCAGGCGGCCGCTCTTTTACGATATTCCGGATGCCAATGGGGTGATGCACCGCTACCGCATTCTCTACAATGCCGATTTCATGGAAATCCTTCCCACGGAAAATGCACGGGAACTGACCCAGGAGGATGTGGATGAACTTTTGGCGAATTTTGACAATATCGCCTTGTGGAAGGAGAAGATCCCCCCCAACAGTTTTATAGCCAAGGGCTTTATCATCTCCAATATGTTCGATGTGACCTCGGAACATTCCATCTCCGAAATCAAATCCTCCCTGATCGGGAGGAACGCCCACGACAGTGTGAATTTCATGGAACGCTTCCAGGATATTTTCAGGTCCCTGTTCAGGCTCAAGGACATCAAGGTCGGATTTTCCGGTTACGACCTGGGGTCCAATAATTTTTTCAGGATCTATGGACGGGGGATGAAAAGCCATCTGCTGCACGACAAGGTCATGGAATCCTGTGATGTAATGCTCTGCGGCAGTTCCCATGGAAAATTGGTGCAGGAGGAGAAGTATTTTGCCATATCCGATGTGGAGAAATGCCTTGAAATGTCGACTACCGGGGAACAGCCGTACAGAAACCTTTTGGACCAGGGCGTCCGTTCGGCCATCCTGGCCCCCATCGCGGTCAATGGAAAGTTGCTCGGGGTATTGGAACTGGTCTCCGAGACCCCCAATGAGCTCAACAGTGTCAATGCCAACAAACTGGATGATGTAATGCCCTATATCATCTCGGCGGTGATGCGTACCATCGAGGAGGAGGAGAACCTCATCGATGCCGTCATACAGCACGAATGCACCACGGTCCATCCCTCGGTCTATTGGAAGTTCCAGGAAGAGGCCAAGCGGTTCATGGCCGACGAGCTTACCGGCAAGGAGCCGGTGTTCCGGGAGATTGTCTTCGATCAGGTGTACCCCCTATACGGACAGATCGATATCAAGGACTCCTCAAAGGAACGAAACCTGTCCATACAAAGGGACCTGATGATCCAGCTTTCGGAAATCGGGGACATTTTGGACGTCGCGATCCAACGCTATGGCCTGCCCGTGTACGAGGAACTCAGGTTCCGGGTTGACAATTACATTGCCGAACTCAAGGAAACCCTGTTCACCCATACGGAACAGGCGGTCTTTGATTTTGTAAAGGAGGAGGTCAACCCGGTCTTTGAACACTTTAGAAAGGATGAAAACATAGGACCGCTCATCGCGGCCTATGAGAAGCAGATCGATCCGACCACCGAATCCTATTACGACCACCGTCGCAATTACGACCACAGCGTGATGGAGGCCAATATGAAACTGGCCTCCCTCCTGGACAGAAGGCAGGAGGCGGCCCAGGCCATGTTCCCCCATTATTTTGAACGTTATAAGACCGATGGGGTGGAGCACAA
>CALDPL010000134.1 GCA_937911965.1 uncultured Allomuricauda sp.
AGGCCAGCAAAGCCATAATAGGAGGCGAAGGGAACGGGGGGATCATTTATCCCGAAAGCCATTACGGCAGGGATGCTCTGGTGGGCACCGCCCTTTTCCTGATGCTGATGGCCGAAAGGGGAGGGACCGTGGCCGATCTAAGGGCCTCCTATCCCTCATACTTTATGGGGAAGAAAAAAATCGAGCTCACCCCCGGGCTGGACGTGGACTCCCTCTTGGATGCCATTTTCACCAAATATATCGGACAGGAGATTTCAAGGGTCGATGGGGTCAAGATAGATTTCCCGGAGGAATGGGTACATATGAGAAAATCCAATACCGAGCCCATCATCCGGATCTATACCGAGGCAAAATCCCAGAAGGGTGCCGATGCCCTGGCCGATAGGTTCATTGTGGAGTTGGCGGAATTGGCCGGAATTTAACGGACCACCTTTCCGTTGTTGTCCAAGTTCTTGGGAACCTTGTTCCTGTGTTTCCACCTTTTGTGGGTCCAGAAATAATACTCGGGGGCTTCCCGAATGGATTGCTCCACCTGTTTGAGGAATAACTGGGTGATTCCGTAGTCCTCCACTTTGGTGGGGTCCTCGGCCAGGATCTTAAAGGTACATTCATAAAATCCACGTTCTTTCTTGACCACCTTCAGGTAAACCGGGACCAGGTCATTGGCCTTGCATATTTCCTCGCCCCCCACATGGACCGGAACCAGAATGTCCATGAACTTGGTCCAATATTTGGCCCTTTGGACCATGGGGGATTGGTCGCTGATGATTCCGACCATGATCATTTCATCGCCACGACTGGCCTTTTTCAAGATTTTTTTGCTCTCATGGGTCGCGATCAGGGTGGTTCCCCATTTGCTCCTAATGCCACGGACCAACTTGTCAAAATAGGGGTTTTGGATTTTTTGATAGATGCCGTATCCCCTGCATTGGACCTGGGTGTTCAAGGACAATACCCATTCCCAACTGGCATAATGGGGCAGCATGAGCATGGTGTTCCTCTGCTTGGCCTCCAAGTCGTGCAATACCTCCAAATTGGTGTAACTGTAGCGACTTCGCATCTCCTCGGTGTTCATTCCCAAGGTCTTGATCATTTCCAAAAAGATATCGCACATATGGCGGTAGAATTTCTTCTCGATCACAAGGCGCTCTTGGGGGGATTTTTCGGGAAAGACCAGTTCCAGATTGGCCCGAACCACTTTTTTGCGATACCCGATCAAATGGTACAGCAGATAATATACTCCGTCCGAAATAAGATATAGGAGTTTGAAGGGGAGCTTGGAGACCAACCAGAGCCATGGGTAGATTAGGAGATAAACGGCCAACTGCATAAACTGTTCTTGGGTGCAAATATACTATATTTGCGACCATAATTTTTATTGGATGTACAATTTACATATGGCCACCATAGCCATTCTGGCGGCAAATATCCTGGTTTCCATCAGGGGGTTCAACGATATTGGATTTTTTGAAAGGTATAAGTTCAACATCGGGGGAATCCAAGCGGGACAGAAGGAACGCATGCTCACTTCCGGCTTTCTTCACGTGGACATTTCCCACCTTTTCTTCAATATGTTCACCCTGTATTTCTTTGCCAATGTGGTGATCAATTGGTTGGGACCCATCAAGTTTTTGATCATTTATTTTGTCAGTTTGGTGGGCGGAAGCCTTTTGGCCCTTTTCTTTCATAGGAACGAACCCCATTACAGTGCCGTGGGGGCCAGTGGGGCGGTCACCGGCATCCTTTATGCGGCCATTCTTTTGAACCCGGACATGCGCTTGGGGATCATGTTCATCCCGATTCCATTGCCGGCCTATGTATTGGGGATCGCCTATCTGTTGTACTCCATATACGGCATGAAGAGCCGGTTGGGAAACATTGGGCATACCGCACACTTTGGAGGTGCCATCGGGGGCTATGCCACCACCTTGATGTTCATGCCCCAACTCTTTGTCACCGAAACCCTCATAGTCATCCTGATGGCAATACCCATTGTGGTATTGTTGGTGTTGGAAAAAATGGGGAAGATCTGATTTCAGGGGGTCGACCATAGACCAGTATATGGTTCCATACAATTGGAATTAAAATAATTTGGAACGACGGGTTTAGGCTGTGTTCAATTCTTCCTCCTGCTTTGAAGAGGATATTGCTTTTGGTAGCTATACGCTATCTTTGGCCATAGGGCAGGGGGCCCAATCAAAAAGCACCGCCGCATCATAAGGGGTTCCAAATATGGCCGAACCATGGGAAATCGGGCCATGGGAACAAAGACCGACAAGATTCATCAATAGAATGCCTATGGACGATTTGAATATAGGTCCGTATAGGGACCAATACCGCCAACAAGTCTTGACAATCTGGGAAAAATCCGTTCTGGCCACCCACGATTTTTTGGATCCAACCGATTTTGAGGAAATCAAAAAAGCGGTATGGGAGATAAATTTCAATCACTTTCAAGTTTTTTGTTTGACAAAGAAAAATTTGGTATTGGGCTTTCTTGGGGTTGCGGACAAAAAGGTCGAGATGCTATTCATGGACCCAAAATACTTTGGCAAGGGGTTTGGACGGAAATTATTGCAATTTGCCGTAAAGGAATTAAAATCGGAAAAACTCGACGTAAATGAGCAAAATACAAAAGCATTGAAATTTTACCAGAAATTCGGCTTCGAAACCTATGAGCGGACCGACAAAGATGATCAAGGCAGAAACTATCCTCTTTTAAGAATGAAAATTTTAGGGAAAAAATGAACAAGACCGAGCAGTCAATGCCCAAAGGGAGGTGAGGTCTGGGAAAAACTATTTAATGCCTTGTAAATATAGACGGAATTGAAAAGAATACTGTTCATTCAAGGAGGTGGAAAGGGAGGATATCAGGCCGATAAGGCCTTGGTGGATTCCTTGAAAAACGCTTTGAACAGCAATTATGAAATAGACTACCCTGAAATTCAAACCGCGGAAGGGGAATCCGATTATGGTTGGACAAAACAGATCGGCAAAGCGATTTTTGACGGTGGAGACCATTTGATTTTGGTTGGACATTCCTTTGGCGCTTCGATGATTTTAAAATACCTGGCCGAAAATTCAGTTCAAAAAAAGTTGGAAGGGATTTTTCTCATCGCCACCCCCTTTTGGAGTGGAAGCGAAGATTGGGTGCAGGGATTGATCCTTAAAGAAGATTTTGCGGACAAACTACCAAAAAATGTCCCCATGTTCTTATATCATTCAAAGGATGATGCCGAAATACCCTTTTCCCATTTAAATTGCTACCAAAAAAAGATACATGGAGCATTTTATAGGGCAATTGAAAAGGGTGGGCATCAACTGAACAATGATTTGTCAATCGTCGCAAAAGACATAGAAAGTCTGTGACTTTCCTTTAAAAACAGGCTGTTCCTTTTCGAATTCCCCGGATCAATTAAGCAGCTCCGCCACTTTTGCCCCCAGGGCGGGACCACGGAGGTCCCTGGCCACGATCACACCGTTCTCATCCAATAAAAAGGCCGCTGGAATGGCATTGATATTGTAAAGTCGGGCGATGGGGTCGTTGAAGCGTTGCAGGTTGGAAATGTGGTTCCATTCCAGGCCGTCGGCCGCGATGGCCTTTTTCCACTCCTCCGCCTTGGTGTCCAGGGAAACCCCGATCACGTTGAACCCTTTGTCCTTGAATTGGTGGTAGACCGAAACAATATTGGGGTTTTCCCTTCGGCAAGGCCCGCACCAAGCGGCCCAAAAATCCACCAGGGTCAATTTGGAGTTGTTGGTGACATCACTTAGGGCCAAAATCTGTCCCTCCGGGGTCGGGGCCGAGAAATCTGGGGCCGTGGCACCCACTTCAGTGGAACTCATACTGTCCAATTGCCCCTTTAGTTTTTTGCCGAGTTCGCTGTCCTTCATTTCAGGGGAAAGTCCCTCGAACAAGGTTTTGATCTCATCCGCGGGCAGGGCCTGTCCGGCCATGATGTTCCCGAGTAGGATCACTGAAATAAGTGCATTTGGATGATTGCGGATAAAGTCCAAATTGAAATTCTTTGCGTCTTCCTGGAATTCCTCGAATTCCTCCCTAAGGGAAGCGACAGTCGCCGTATCCATTTTTTGGGAGGCCTCCCTCATGTCCATTTGCATGCCCATTGCCCTTTCGGACAATTTTCTGGATTCCCCCAAAAAGTCCATAAAGTACTCGTTCTGTGGGGTTCCCTTTATTTTTGCGTAGTTCATGCTGTCCTTTTGGAACTCCACTGTGATGTTCCCGTTCTCGATGACCACCGGGACATTGCCCCGAACGGATTCCATAAAGACAAAGTGCAATTTGGGTTCCTCCTGTACGCCGGAAAAACTGAAGCTGCCGTTCTCCACGGTCGTGGTATCCACGCTGACCAATTGATTCCGGCTGTCCGTGGTCCTTAAAAATATTTGGGAGCCGTTTTCAGGTTCACCCGATATTGTTCCACTAAGGGTATATCCTTTGGAGTTTTGGCCACAGGATGCAAGGATCAGGGTTCCCAAGGCAATCGCAAATATTTTTCTCATCTTTTGTGATTTAGGCCGCTAAGATATTCATTCCCCAGGTCAAAAAAAAGGCGGCCGTGCATTTTTTGGACCAGTGGCATGACCCTCTAAAGGGGCGGGAAAACCTAGAATTGGTAACGGATCCCGAGTGCAATGTCAAAATCAAAGCCATTATCGAACCCGCCATAGCCCACCAGGCCCACTTCCGGTCTAAAATCCAGGGAAAGCAATAAGGGGATGTCAAAATTGTATTCCACCCCAAGGTTCCCGGCCGCAAAGACAAAAAGCCCATCATGGTCATCCTCCACAGGATCTGGAAGATCGAAGTCCACATTGCCCAATCCGCCGCCAACACCGTAGTACCAGTTGAAATTGCCGTCCAAGGGGCGGACCCATTGGTGGAGCCCTGTCAATTTGAAGGCATCGAAATTCCTGCTGTCCCGCCAACCCAGATCGAACTCGAGGCGATTGGACATCCCCAGGGCCTTTTGATACGAAATTTCCGCCCCGAACCCATCGCTGTCCCCCAACCGGAGGCCCAGGGCATGGTTGGAGATCTCTTGGGCACTGACCGTTGCGGAAAAAATCATGAACAGTATGGTGAATATTGGGTTAATCTTCATTGGATTCCTTATTTAAGTTAAAAATTAAAGATAATTTTGTAATGGATTTACGTTTGAACCGCAAATATAGTTTCCAGAAATCATTCCACATTGGATAAATCTTTGTTAAATGCCCTGGCCGACAAACTCCAAGGGGAGCTCCTAACGGACCAATTGACACGGACCCTTTACGCGACCGATGCCTCGGTGTACCGAAAACTGCCCATGGCCGTGGCCTATCCCAAAAACACAGAGGATCTAAAAGCTTTGGTGTCCTTTGCAAATGAAAACAAGATCGGTCTGATCCCCCGTACCGCGGGCACATCCCTGGCCGGTCAATGCGTCGGGGACGGAATCGTGGTGGATGTGGGAAGGGAGTTCACAAAGATCGTGGAGTTGGACAAAAACAAAAAACAGGTGCGGGTACAGCCCGGGGTGGTACGGGATGAACTCAACCTCTTCCTTCAGCCACAC
>CALDPL010000135.1 GCA_937911965.1 uncultured Allomuricauda sp.
GAGGGAATGCTTTGGATTGCCCATTGGAACGGTTGGAAAGTATCAAGGTGGAACCCAAAGAGTGGATTGCAATTGGACGAGATACGATTACCTGTGTCCCTGGTGACCTCATGTGCCTTTGGGGGTGATAATTTGGAGAGTCTCTATATCACTACTGCAAAAGTGGGGTTGACCCATGAAGAATTGGAACGACAACCCTTGGCCGGTTCACTCTTTGTATTTAAAAAATCAGGATACCAAGGCGTACCCCCCCATACCTTTGACAATAGTGGAATTGTCATGGACCTTCAGTCTGAGTGGCGGCCATTATAAAGCCCTTGGCGAGGTTGTGATCAAGTACCCAAGGTCCATGGGATCATTTCCAATTGACAACCGAATTTATCAGTATCGACAATTGCCCACGGACCACAGCTCGATCCACTGTTTCATGGGAAAGAATTGTGGCACGGTCCAACAATGAGGTCACTTCAAGGGCCAATGTATAATTTTCACTCAGTCTTTTATTCGGGCACAGATATATGTGGTAATCGTTCTTGACAAGTTCCAAAATTTCATGGCCTATCAACAACCCACTCAAAAAGCTATAATTGTCTCCTTTATCCATGCCATCGAGAATGATATTCGTTCGGACCGTAAAAAGGGAACCTAAAAATTCGTTTGACCTGGCATGTAGCATCCCTGATATAAATTCCTTTCGGGACAGAATTTCGGATTTCTCCACATTGTCCCGTAATATACTGTGCTCTGTCAATAGATGGAACAGTTCACCGGTCATATAGGTTTTGAAACCAATGGCCTTTCCATCCCTTACATGGATGTGTTTTGAATGGGTCCCCGGGAATATGTAGACACTGTCCTTTTTCATTTTGGCATCATGGCAGCCCAATAGCTGAGTTTCTTCCCCCCGCATTACATCATGGTCATCTGAAACTCCCGAAATCAATACAATGGGATGGGGAAAACCAGGGACATTAAAGATCCTGTGGCTTAGATTGCCGCCAATCAAATCTAGGGGTAAAGGAGAATATGGAAGTTCATACATGCCTATTGAGGAGGAGGCCATACCCGAAATAACCAAGGGGATCCCGTCAATTGCCATCCCAGATTGCCCTTTTATGGTTTTTAAGGGACCGTTCAGGGAGTTAATGAAGAATTCCAAGCGTGGGATTTTTTCGTTGGAATGGTTCCAGGATTGTTGGATCGATGAGACTCCAAGGCTGTTATTTAATTCGTGTAAAATTTTAATTTGCTCCAAATCAGTTTCTATCAGTCTGATTCGAAAAGAAGAGGTTCCCCAATCCAAGCTCAAGAATAGCTTCATTTTATAGAAATTAAAAGTTAAATATAATTTCTAAAATTATATATTATATATGATTTGTTTTGTTAAATTTGATGCGAATCCAATTCATTATAAATATGGAGAAAGTACATCCATAACCTCAATTAATATGAAACATGTCAGTGACAGAATACAACATGACGGAAAGGTGGACACTTCCTATTCCAAGGTCAGGGAATTGCTGAGAAGGGACATTTTGACCCATTATTTTGAGCCAGGGACCAGGTTAAAGATCGCTGATCTCGTACGGTTGTACAATGTTAGTCAGATGCCCATACGGGAAGCGTTGCAACAATTACAGGGCGAAGGTCTTATCGTCATCGAACCGCACAAAGGGGCCTATGTAAGGGAATTTGATGAGAAGTTCGTCAGTAACGTATATGACATCAGACGGATTATCGAGGTCTTTCTGACCATGCAAAGTTTGAAATCCGTAACGGACAAGGACATCAAAAAGTTGGAGAAAATACAAAAGGAATATGAAAAAGCATCTATGAAGGGAGATGTGGCTGGGATTCTAAAATACAACACCCAGTTCCATAGCACCTTCTATCGCTTGGCTGATAATGAGGAAGCATTGCAGATTATCGAGAAGCACTCCCAATTGATAAATAGCTTAAGGTCTTCCTATGGTTTTGGGGGCAATAGGGTCGATGAGGTCATCTTTGAGCATAGGGAAATTTTGAAAGCGCTTGCTCTAAGGGATGAAGAGCTTTTGGAGAAAGCGGCCATTTCCCATTGTCTGAACGCGAAAGAAGATCTATTGAAAGCGATGAAACGTTGAATTTTATAATTCCAAGTCATTTGACCTATACTTTATAGGCTACCAAATTGCTGTACTAGGGGGCCGCACCCTAAAAAAAGATTCGTAGGAAATAAAAGGAACCCTCAAAACTAAAAGGACCTGGATAAAAACAAATAATTCCACCCCTTCGGTCTTCTTTACAATGACCCACTCAACATTTGATTTGAATACTTGGGTCCCAAACATTGAATATAACGATATCACCTATGTCCTTCCCATTTGACACCAGATACCCATCCATAGAGATGCTCCGTGAGCGCTCCAAAAAACGCATGCCCGCCTTTGCCTTTGAGTATCTAGACGGGGGTTGTAACGAGAACGTCAACATGGTGCGGAATACCACGGATATTCGGGAGGTACAACTCAGGCCCCGTTACCTGAAAAATTATGGCAAGGCTCGATTGCAGACCGAACTGATGGGTCTGGAATATGATGCTCCATTTGGAATATCACCCATAGGACTACAAGGCCTTATGTGGCCCAATGCGGCAGAATTCTTGGCCAAAGCATCACTGAAGCACAACATTCCCTTTGTCCTGAGCACGGTAACCTCGACCAGTATAGAACGTGCCAGTGAACTCACCGAAGGAAGGGCTTGGTTCCAACTCTACCACCCAACCGAAGACTGGCTCAGGGACGATTTGATCAAAAGGGCGGAGGCCGCACAATGTCCGGTATTGGTAGTTCTGTGCGATGTGCCGACCTTTGGATATCGGCCCAAGGAAATTAGGAACGGATTGGCCATGCCGCCGCAGATCAACTTTCGCAATGTACTCCAGGCATTGGGCAAACCGGAATGGGCGCTTGAGACCCTTAGGTATGGGCCACCCAATTTTGCTACCATGCAGAAGTACATGGATAAGGGAATGAGTATTAAACAACTGGGAAAATGGATGGATGCCACTTTCTCTGGAAGATTGAACGCCGAAAAGATAAAACCAATTCGCGACATGTGGAAAGGCAAATTGGTGCTCAAAGGTGTCGCTTCCTGTGAAGATGCCGAAGAGGCTGTGAAACTAGGGTTTGACGGTATTATCGTTTCCAACCACGGTGGACGGCAGCTGGACGCCGGGGAATCCACGGTAAAGCCCCTGGTGGAAATCGTGGAAAAATATAGGGAGCAGATCACTGTGATGATGGACAGCGGTATACGAACCGGTCCCGATATAGCTCGTGTCCTGGCCAGTGGTGCTGAATTTGGATTCCTTGGAAGATCGTTTATGTACGGTATTGGTGCCTTGGGGAAAAAGGGCGGCGATCATACCATTGCCATGCTGAAAATGCAATTGCGGCAGGTGCTGGAACAATTGTGCTGTGAAAATGTTCAGGACCTCTCAAAATACATTGTCAAAAAAGATTGAACCTGGAAGGATTCTGGTTCCTTATTTGGTCAATCTGGAATCATATCAAGGCTCTAATATGGGATTTGTTCAAATTTTTGGTCCTAGACCGTTACTTTAAATGGATATATGGGCCAAGAAATTTGTCTCCATTGAAATGGACCAAATGGTCCGGGTCATCAGCAATCCAAACTTCAGTTTCCCAAGCGATATCGGCCATGAACCGCCTAAATTTCGGCCTATTTAAAAATGCAGTAACGTATATAATATCTGCTTTACACTGCTTTGTGAGTTTTTGAAGTTGGATTAATCTCAATTCATTTATAGGCCCCGATGAATGAACGGCTTCTATCAAATAAAGCCAATTTTTTTTCTTTGAATATGCGATAATGTCCGGCAATTCTTGGTGTGAAATTTCAAAGAAGTCCAATTCTTTAAGTTTTTCACTTTCCAGGTAAAGGTATTTGTCAGAAGTGTCTCCTACATAAAGAACTTCTGCCCCTTGACCGAATCTTGGTAAAAATTCTTCAATGACCGCCTTCTGTATTTCATTGTGCTCTCCTTGTGAAAATGCCAGCTCGCCACCTGAAGGAAGTGTAACGGTCACTTTGGCAATTTCCCTTTCCCTTTTAAGTTTTTTGCTCAATGGTTCAATATTTCTCAATTTATGGGCAACGATTTTCTCCCAATCCTTTGCGCTGAAGCTCTTTATAAGTTCCGAATAGTTACATTGTGTTACCATATTTACAACAAAAGCCAATTTGAAAACTATCTTTTTGTCAATACCCGCCTCGATACCCCCAGTACGTCACGGCATAAGTTTGGAACCATATATTATGAAGGGGGAAGGCCTTTTTGATTTGAATTTACAGATACGGTTTAAGTAGATCATTGGGGTATGAGAACCTTCAACTCTTTAACCTCATCAAAAAATCAGCAATTGCTT
>CALDPL010000136.1 GCA_937911965.1 uncultured Allomuricauda sp.
CGGATCACAAAAGGGGAGCGGGAAGTGGGCAAGATACGGGCCGATCTCTTCTTCCGATTGAAACAAGGGGAATTCATCACATTTACGGACGGGAAGGACCGAAGGGTTCGTTTTCCCAGGCCCATGCTCCAAAGGGAGCTCCCCGTTCCAATTTTGGAAGGGGACAGTCCCGAGATAGAGGCCAACTTCCGAAGAATCCATCTGGAGGTCAGGGCCTTGTTCAAAACCAAGTGAGCCGATCAAAAATGGGTTTTGGAACCCTTTTTCAAATGAGAAACGAACGAATTCCAACCAAAGGGTATGGATGGGCCCTCATTCGGCAATCTTTATCTTCCCGTTCAATTCCAATATTTTTTCAATGAAGGTTTCATTTGTTTTCGGACTGATGTAGATTTCATTGTAGCGGTCATATTTTACAATCAATCCCTTTCTTGCGGTAGCCGGCCTGAATCCGACCCAAAGGGTTTTACCCTTCACGATTTCAGTTATCCGGTCGACAGCTATCTTTCCCCTAAAGGGTCCACTTCTGTATTTCAGCCCGTGTTCTTTGGACAATTCGTAATCGGTTCCGAAAAACAGCCAAAAGAGCAGTACTACCACGGCAAAAATCAAAATCATGGCCCAATACCCATCCTTTCCCACATCTCCCATTAGGATTGCGAAAATTGCAATCCCGATCAGAAATGCATTGATCCCGAGAATCACTGTGCAGAACAACAGGTCTTTTTTACTATCGAATTTCATTCGATGAATTTCGTAAAAATCCTCGTGGTTAAACCTCATCCTTTCAAGAAACCCCCACTTCTTAAATAATTCACTTCTTCAATCTCGAATCAAAATAGAACGCCCTATGATCCAAAATCTTTACTTGGTCATAATCGACATGCTCGCAATTCAATAGGATGTTGTTTGCCGTATGGATGATACTGCTGGGAACCCTTAGGGCCAATGTCTCCCCCTTGTCGACCCACTTTTGGCCTATTTCAGAAAGGATGGTCGGTGCCGGAAATCGGTACCAGTTTGAAGGCAGCTCGTCAACCTTCAATTCAAAAAGGGGACCATCGGGCAATTCCAAGGTCATGATATCCCATTGAGGGGCAATCATTGGGGGCAGGTTCACAATGTTCTCAAGCAAGGCCATTTCCCTACTCTCCGAAGTATAGAGTACCGGAGTTCCTTGCCTATTCCAACGACCCGGATTAATCGCGGCACCTGTCCCACTGATATCAAGCGCCTTTTTTCTTTTGGCTATTCTGTAAACGATCATCGCGTGTCAACTGTAGACCCCATGCTCTATCCTTCCCAACAGGTCATGAACCTTGGAAATTCCTCCGGGAACATCCAAGAGGTCTAAGGGCTGTATCCCACCCAAGGCTGTATTTGGAAGTTCCAGCCACTTAAAGAAGTTTTCCTTGCTCTCGAATACCTGGGAACCATATAAAAACAAATCGGTCAATTCGAACAATTGTACGGAATAATTTCTCTCCAGTTTCTTTTCGCCTTTAACCCACCTATAAATGGTAGGTTCTGAAACACTGAGCAGTTCAGCGGTCCTTCCCCTGGAGATTCCAAAATGATTCCTGAAATTGATGATGATCTGCGCATCGATCCCCTTCGAGGCAAGGGTTATAAAATCAAAAGGACTCTCAATGCCCGACTTTATATATTTCTTGCCCAGGATACGGGCCAAGGTTTCATAGTGTTTGGAGATGGTCCTTTTGTTCTCCCCGTCTTTTATCATTTGATTATATATATTATCATTTGAACAAATATAATCAAAAATGGTTGAACGTCAATCCATTCCTGGATTAAATCATAGAATCTCAGGGCATTCCCAAAAATTGTAGGAAATCAAATTGGAATTGTCTTGCCCATTGGTCTTTGTGCGGATAAGGGTTCTGCCCCCAAGAGTAGGGATAACAGATTTTCAAAATCCAAAGGATCTATTATTGTTGCACCAAAACAATACAAATGGCATTGGCCACCGCCCGCTCCCCCTGATGGTCGAACAATTTGTTGTCACTGGGATGGTTCACCACCCCATGTCCCTTCACCCAGGCCGTGGAAGAACCTCCACCATCGAGGTTCATGGCCTGGGTACAGCCCAATGCTTCCATCAATAGGGCAAGCTCCCCCATGCTCATTCCATGGGCCAAGGAATTTCTTCCGTCCACCACTACGGCGATCAATCTGTTGTCCGCAGTGGTTCCGATTGCGGTACGGGGGTGGCGGTTGGAATTGAAAGGCTCATCTTTTTGGGCAACCAAGAAATTATCCTCGATCAACAAGGGACCGGAGGCCAATATCGTTGAATACCCTGTTAGGGATTCCCAGCCGGTATCGGGGCGTCCGAGAACGGCCACACTGCCATCCCCATGAATCGAAAAGCCCGCATTTTCCCTGTAGGCATTGAATCCCTCAACGGTCCTGGAATGGATGCTGTCCCCACTTTTGAGAAAGACCACCGAGCCCCCGGTCTTGGTATTGAAAAAAGAACCGTTGATCCCCACAGTGGCCCCGGAGTTCCAGGAAAATTCACTGGTCTTGACAAAGCCGGATTCCACATGGGGAACGGACACCCCTATGGTTTCATCGGAGAGGTCCACCTCAAATACCGTGATGCTCTGTTGGGAATCGAACAAATCCCCAAAATGATGGTATTTCCAGAGCACCTTGCCCTCGATCCGCCGTACTTCCCAATCCGCATCGCTTATTTTCTTGGTCTTGACCTCTAAAGTGGACTGTCCCCACACCGGAGCAAGGGCTGCCATTGCAATCAAGAAGTATAATATTTTATGTCCGTACACCTTGGTTCTCATTTTTGGAAATGAAAATAAGGAATTTTGGCCACTGAAAATCCAAGCCTATGAAGTTTTAAGGAAATGATCGATCCTCTTGCAACATGCACATTTCCTAGGGCCCTTCCCTAATTAAAACTTGCCCTAAATTCCAGGGGTGACTGCCTGGTCTTTGCCTTAAAGAGTTTGCTGAAAGATTGGGGATGCCCAAATCCCAAGGCATAGGCAATCTCACTTACAGAGAGTTCGGTGGTGGACAATTGCTCCTTGGCCCTTTCGATCAGCTTGTTGTGGATGTGCTGTTGGGTGCTCTCCCCGGTGAGGGATTTCAAGAGGCTTCCCAAGTAATTGGGGGACATGTTCAACTCCTGGGAGAGAAACTCCACCGAAGGCAATCCCTTCTCAATCAGGTCGCCTTTGAGGTATTCACCCAGGACCTCCTCGAACCGTTCCAAGACCCCATGATTGGAAATCTTCCTGGTAATGAATTGCCGATTGTAAAATCGGTCTGCGTAGTTCAAAAGCAATTCGATCTGGGCCAGGATGATACCCTGGCTGAAGCCATCGATATTGGAATGATATTCCTGTTCAATATGTTTTAGGATTCCCTGGATGGTCACCTCCTCGTTTTCCGAGAGGAACAGGGACTCATGCACGCTATAACCAAAGAATTTATACTTTTTGATCTGCTTGGCCAAAGGAGTGTTCCACAGAAAATCAGGATGGAACAACAACAGCCATCCCGAAGGACCTTCGCCCGGCCCATATTCCACGGCTTCCATCCCAAAGACCTGCCCCGGGGCAATAAAGGACAACAGCCCTTCGTCAAAATCGTATTGCTGTTGGCCATAGCGAAACTTGCCCTTGACATCCCGCTTCAGTCCGATGGTATAGAAGTCCTGAACCCAACCGGTATGGTTCTCGGATGCACTGTGATGGACCTGGGAATAATCCACAAGACTGATCATGGGGTGTTCGGGTTTGGGAAGCCCCCTGAGGCTGTGGAATTCCTGGATGGTTTTGATGCGTTGTATGTTCCTGGCCGCCATACCCCAAGGTAATTAATTTTGATGATTTTCTGTTTTCGTTCCGCCCCCATTTTATCATCGAGGTCCCGGGGGGACTATAGATGTTGTCCCCCGGATACCTCGATGCGTTGGGCGTTTATCCATTGCCCCTTTTCGGTACATAGGAAAGCGACCACCGGTCCTATATCGGTGGGCAAGCCTACCCGACCAAGGGCGGTGTTCTCGGCAATGCTCCTGTTCATCCCATCATTGTCCCGGACCGCTCCCCCATTGAAATCCGTGGCTATGGCTCCCGGGGCCACGATGTTCACCCGGATCCTTCTTGGACCGAGTTCTTTGGCCTGGTACTTGGTCAAGACCTCTAGGGCACCTTTGATGGCGGCATAGGCGGCAAAACCCGGTAGGATGATCCGAGTAAGTCCGGTGGAGATGTTGACGATGCCCCCACCATCGTTCATAAGGTCCAGGGCCTTTTGGGTGAACAGATAACCGGCCATAAAATGGATGTTAATGATTTCGGTTATTTTGGAAACCTCTACCTCCGCTCCATAGGGTGAAAAAAGGCCAATTCCGGCATTGTTTACCAGGTAATCGAAACGATTACAACCAAAGGTCTCCCTTAGACAGGGCAAAAGCCTTTGCTCCAGAAAATCCGTATAACCCGAATGCTCCGCCACATCGAGCTGCAAGGCCGCAGCCCTTTGCCCCAAGGTCCGCAATTCGGTCAGGGTGGCCTCGGCCGCTTCCCGGTTGTTGTTATAGGTGATGATGACATCCATCCCGTTTTTGGCCAGGTTCAGGGCCATATCCCTACCCAGGCCACGGCTGCCGCCGGTTACAAGTGCAATTTTTTGGTGTTTTTCCATGGTGTTTGTTTTTGGACAAAGTTCCCCCATAGCCTCTAAGGGAATTTATCCAAATCCACGGATTTTGTATCCAAAATCCAGTTTTCCCTACTAGGGATCCATGGACCCAGGATTCACCGATCGCCCGGTCTGATAAAGAGCCTTTGATCAAAGGGGAAAGGCCGAGAACCGAAATCAAATCATCGGGAATCTCCAATATGAGGCAGTGGTAATCCCGTGGCACCCTCCCCCAGGGGAAGCCGCACTGAAAGCTCAGTCAAGGCCTAAGCCCTGGACTGTGAAGTTTGGAGCATATAGGTCCCCTTGTTGTTCCACCGCTCCCCCGAGCTATGGGAGCCCCTACCGGAGAGGTCGGCAATATATTTTTGCTTACCGAG
>CALDPL010000137.1 GCA_937911965.1 uncultured Allomuricauda sp.
CCACGTAGACCTTCTCCGCATTGCTCGAGGAGAGCGCTCCGTTGCCCCCCTTGTTGTTGCAGCCGGCCAGGACCATAAATAGTCCGAGCATTAGAAAAACTGGATATTTCATTTTAACCATGATCCTTGTGTTAGGGGTTGTTGTTATAGCTGTTGTTTTTGCTGTCGTTGTTAGGGTCACTCCAGGGTCCTGAAGTATTCCAGGATGGCCCTGGTCTGTTCTTCGTCAAGTCCCTGGTTGGACATGGGGGAACCGTTGAATTCCATCAAGAGTTCTTTGGCCAAAGGGTCTTCCTTAACCATAACCTCCGGATTCAAAATCATGTTCATGACCCATTCCGGGGTGCGCCTTTCCAATATCCCATTGGGAGCGGGACCGATGAATTTCTTGCCGATCCTATGGCAGGCAAGACACATTTGGTCATAGACTTCCTTTCCCTTGGTGGCCATGGCCTGGTCGATGGTGGGACTCAAGGTCACGGACTTGATGGGCCCGACCCCCTTGGTGCTTAGATCGACCCGTTCCGAGGGCTTGTCGAGATCTGCGGCAGGGGTTTCCACTTTGGCTTCCGTGGTCTTGGTACGGCTCACACTGAAACCTTCCTGTTTTTTTTCTTCTTTGCCGCCACAGCCGATCATTAAAAGTGAGAATACTAAGGCGATGGATATTGAATTGATTTTCATCGAATTGATTTTATTTGGTTTACGCATCAAAAATATTGCTGTATTAAGGAATGTAATATGATAAAAGTCATAACTCGGACAAAAAGGTCCTATTTATGGTCCCTTGTAACGGAAACTTCGATACGCAAATGAGTCCAGTGGTATTGTTATTGGATTTCCAAGGAAGTTTTTATATACGTTGATTTAGGATTTTAACATTGCAAAACCTTTCATACCAACTTTCCAATATAAAGAAGATTTACTTAAGGTTTAAATGGTGAAAGTTTCTAGGTCTTTCGAATTTGAGTCATTGTGGGTTTTCTAATTTCCAAGTTTATACCAGTTAAAATGAGAGTGTCCAGAAAAGACCACCATGCTTAGCCTTAAACTTTATATAGCCAATTTGACAGATATTCTTTCCCTTAAAGTGGGATTTTAGCATTTAATGTGCCAATGCAAACGTTTGCGTAAACTTTTGAAGACTATTAATTAAAACATGAAAAATAATATGTTGTTTTGTTAGCATATCAATAAAGAAAAACCAAAAACAATGAAGAAGCCAAAAATACTAGTTCTATATTTTTTATTGTGTTTCTTGAACGTTGCATGGTCCCAGACCACAGTGACGGGGGTCGTTAAAGATAACGAAAATGTGCCGCTCCCAGGGGTCAATATTCTAGTTAAGGGAACCAATGTTGGTGTTGTCTCCGATTTCGACGGTCTCTTTTCCATAGAGGCATCATTGGGCGATGTGTTGGAAATCACCTATTTGGGTATGAAGACCCAAACTTTGACCGTTTCGAATTTCAATGCACTCAACATTATAATGGAAGAAGATGCAACCCAATTGGAAGATGTGGTGGTCATTGGATATGGTACCCAGAAAAAAGAAGATGTCACCGGTGCCATTGCGTCGATTCAAAGTGATGATTTCAACCAGGGGGTCGCCAATTCACCTGAACAATTGTTACAGGGTAAGATATCAGGTGTCAATGTCACTTCTTCCAGTGGGGCACCTGGAGCCGCAATGAACATTACGATCAGAGGGCCGGGGTCGGTCCGTAGTGGAAGTTCCCCCTTGTTCGTTGTCGATGGTGTGCCCATAAACAATACGGCGACCACACCCAATTCCGAAAATCTCGGTCTGGGCTCTTCGGGTCCAAGCAACCCATTGAGTTTCTTGAATCCATCGGATATTGCCTCCATGGATGTCTTGAAAGATGCCTCGGCGACCGCCATTTATGGTTCAAGGGGAGCGAACGGGGTTATTTTGATTACAACCAAACGGGGCAGCCGTGGATCGGCGGGCATAACCTATAACAGCAGTATTGGGGTTTCCCAGGTGGCAAAGAAAATCGATTTGTTGAGTGCCCAAGAATTCACCGATTTCACAAACGCAGAGGGAAATCCATCCAATATCCTAGATGCAGATACTGATTGGCAGAACCAAATATTCCGTACCGCCTATACCCAGAACCACAACATATCGTTCAGTGGCGGCGCCCAGAACACCAACTATTTTGCCTCCCTGAACTATATGGACCAAGAAGGGGTCGTCAAGAACAGCGATATGAAGCGGTATACCGCAAGAGTCAATGCGGATCAAAACTTTCTGGACAATAAGTTGAAGGTAAAATTCAACCTGACCGCAAGCTTTACACGAACCGATTCTCCCCCCATAAGTGATAGTGGAGATTCTACGGGCGATATGCTTACCAACGCCTTGAATGCCAACCCAACGTTTCCAACCCATAATCCGGATGGTACCCTTTTCAATTTCCCCAATGGGTACAACCCACTGATGTTGTTGAACATTTATGACGATTTTACCAAAACAAATAGGGTATTGGGTAACTTGGAGGTCGGTTATGAGCTGTTCGAAGGCCTTGAATACCGGGTAAATTTTGGAATCGATAATTCTGTAAGTCAGCGGATTTCCCAGATGAGTCCACATAATATTCCCAATTTGAGCAATGCCACCGGGCGCTTGGTCGATGCAACCAGTGAGAATACGAACCAAGTAATTGACAATTATCTTACCTATCGTTGGTCAAATGATGACCACAACCTTACGATGTTGGTCGGTCATTCGTATCAAAAGTTCGCGTTCCAGTCCAGACGTTGGAGCATTAATAATTTTTCCACCAATGAAATCGAGGCCTACCACAACCCAGGGATCGGTACTAGTTTGGATATAGGGAACAACCGTCCAGGTGGCAGTGCCTACGAAAATGAGCTGCAATCCTTCTTCGGGAGGGGTTCTTATGACTTCAAAAGTAGATACCTTTTCACAGCTACTGTGAGAGCCGATGGGTCGTCCAAATTTGGAAAGGACAACCGTTATGGTATCTTTCCTTCTTTTGCCGGGGCTTGGAGGATTTCCAATGAAGAATTTTTGCGTAACAATGGAATGATTAGTGAATTGAAATTAAGGGTCGGCTGGGGTAGGACCGGGAGTCAAGAAATACCTCCATATATCACTCGAGGACAATTGACTGTTAGTACCGGAAGTGGTTCGGGGTATGCGATCGATGGGGATCAATTGGTAGCAGGGTATAATTTTGTCCGAACTCCAAATGAAAAAATTAAATGGGAAGTGTCCACCCAAACGGATGTGGGTCTTGATTTCGGCTTTTTCCAAGGAAAAATTTACGGCTCCCTAGATTATTTTAACAAGACGACCAGTGATATCCTTTGGAGGACTTCGGCTACAGCGGACCCGATTAACCCTACCAGTGAATACTGGAGCAATTATGATATGCAGATCCATAACCGTGGGGTGGAGGCCGCCTTAGGCTATCGATTCTCAAGTGGGGACTTCAACGGTGAATTTGGAGGGAACATTACTTTCATTGAAAATGAGATCACGAATTCACCGGTATCCATCTTGACCACTGGAAACCTAACAGGGCCTGGACTGACCGGTGTCCCGGTGAACGGATACCTCAATGGGAATCCGATAGGAACATTCTATCTCCTTGACTTTATCGGGTTCGATGAGAGTGGGAACAACATATTTCGGGATGTGAACAATGACGGTACGATCAATAATGATGACCGGGTAACGGCGGGAAGTGCCCTACCTAAGACCATGTTCAATCTCAATGCGAACCTTAGTTACAAGAATTTTGATTTTTCCGTTAATTTTAATGGCGTGAGTGGCAATAAACTGTATTACAATACAGAGAATGCATTCTTCAACTATCCTATTTTGGCAGCGGGAAACAACGTGAGCCGAAATGTTCTAGACAATACGGATGAGAGCACCACGAACTCGGCGACCCCATCAACTAGGTATCTGTATGATGCAAGTTTTTTCAGGTTGAATAACGCTACCTTGGCTTATAACATTAAAATGGGTGAATTCAGTCCGCTTAAAAATATTAAGGTTTATTTGACCGGGCAAAATCTTTTTACCATCACCGATTACCCTGGTTTTGATCCAGAGGTGGATACACCAAAGAACGCCAACGGTTTCAGGTCTTATGGAATTGACTATTCCAGTTATCCCAAAGCCAGAACGTTTATTCTTGGTTTAAGTGTAACGCTTTAAAAAATAATAACATGAAAAATACAATAAGAATTGTTCTTCTGCTCTTTATTTCAATTAGCTTCTTCTCCGCCTGTACCGATCTTGAGGAAGAGGTCCTTGATAGTGCTTTGGGGGAAGGACTGCTCAGTGAACCTCAGGCTGCCCAAGGGATTTTGGCACCCGTTTATGCCAATTTGAATGGTTTGTTCAACAATCAGGAACAATATTTTCTGTTACAGGAAGTGACAACGGATGAGGCGATTGTTCCCTTTAGGGGTGGTACGGATTGGTTCAATGGAGGTAGACTCATTGAAATGCATCAGCATACCTGGACCCCGGACCATAATAATATCAGGTCAGTATGGGCAAGTTTGGTCCAAGGCGTGGCCAAGTCCGTGATTGCCGAGACTACTTTGGCCAATCTAGAATCACCATCTTCTGAACTTTATATTGCCGAAGCAAGGGGAATGGGTGCTTTTTACAACTTTTTGCTTTTGGATTTATATGGTGTCGCATTCGACAAAGGGCCCCAAGATGAACCGGGTACCTTATCGACCGTACTTAGAGGACAGGAGGCCATCGATTTCATTGTTTCGGAACTGGATGAAATCGAGTCCGTATTGGGAGATTATGGAACCTTGGGTTCTTCACGATTCACCAAAGCGGCAGCCTGGGGCATAAAAGCAAAGCTTTTATTGAACAAAGCGGTCTATACAGATCGTTATTCCCCGAGCTTTGACTTTGCCCAGGCCGATATGCAGGAGGTGATCGCTCTGTGCGATCAAATCATGGGTTCAGGATTCTATGACCTGGAACGAAGCGACTATTTTGCCATTTTTAATGTTGACAATCATAATCACCCAGAGCATATTCTTTCCCTAGATCAGCGATTGGAAGCAAACGGGACCAATAGGTTTGGCTGGTTCACCCTCTCCCGCAACACCCATGGTTCCGTTCAGTTCCCGGCTTCCGTAGGGACCGACGGGGCATCGACCACCAGTGATTTTTATCACACTTGGGATGACAACCAAAGCGATCCGCGTTTTTTTCAGGACAACCTACCCGAAAGTGGAACGATTATGGATGATGAATTTTCTTTGGACAGGGGCTTTTTGCAGGGACAACAGTACGGTATCGTCTTAAACGAATCGGGAGCCAGCTTTAAAAGGGACGACAGCGGGAATCTAGTGATTGAAATGTTGTTCAATACGGCAAAGACCGGGGAGCCGATAAATTATTCCATCGATGTCGATCTGGAGACCAATACGGGGCACTCGGATGGAGTAAGGGTACATAAATACGAATTCGATCCCATGTCCCAAGATGGAAAGGCCCAAAGTAGGGTCGATATTCCGCTGATTCGATTGGGGGATATCCTGCTAATTCGTGCGGAAGCCAAGCTTAGGAGCAATGATTCTCCTGGTGCACTGGCGGACGTGAATGAACTCAGATCTGCCCGTGGCGCCTCCCTTTTGACCAGCATTGATATGGATCAGTTGTACAATGAAAGGGGCTTTGAACTCTATTGGGAGATGCACCGTCGGACCGACATGATACGTTTTGGTAAATTTGAGGATACTTGGACATCCAAAACAAGTGATAATGTTACGCGACGTATCTTTCCAATTCCCCAATCGGCCATCGATGCGGCTAGCAGTACTCCTGGATACCTCGAGCAAAACGAAGGGTACTAAGACCTTTGGAGGCCCTAAATGAAAATGGAAATAATTCACCGGGCCTCTTGTAACATTTTTACCTTCTTGGCATATGGCGTTCGATATAAACAAGGAATCGAACTACATATAAAATTAATTGGAATTTAAAATTTAAATATGGCGACGAATAAAATTAATCGGAAAACATTTCTCAAACAATCCGTAGGTTTAGGTGCTATGGCGACTTTATTTCCTTTTTCTTCCACTTTGTTATCAAATGTGGAGCCTTCCAACCAGTCCGATACCCTTTTTAAAAGGCTTGTACAGGCCAATGACGGACAAGTGGCCCATTTTATTGAAACGATGGAGCGCGAATCGCAACAAGGTGGGAATTTTCGTGGTGTTGGTCGTGTTTTTACAGTTTTGGCAGCTGCGTTTTGCGCACCTTCCTCCAAATATTACCAATCTGATAATGTAGCGGGACACTTAGACCGATTGTCCCAGTTTTTACTGGATCAACAGGGAGAGGACGGAACCATGAACTTTGGAAATTTGCAATCACCTCCCGATACCGGCTTCCTATTGGAAAACATGTGTGCCGCAGTCTGGGTACTGGAACAAAATCGGTCGCGGACTCTTAAAGCGATTAAGGAAAAAGTGAAAACTTTTATTTTGAAGGCAGCAGAGGCCTTGGTTACAGGAGGTGTCCATACGGCCAACCACCGTTGGGTAATATGTGCAGCTTTGGCCCAAATTAACGATTTATATCCCAATTCCCGATATGTTACGAGAATAGACCAGTGGTTGAATGAAGGTGTTTATATCGACGCTGATGGTCACTTTGCCGAAAGGAGCAGGAATTATTCCATTGTGATTGATAGGGCCCTGATTTCCGTATCGCGATTATTGAATAGGCCGGAGCTCCTCGTACCAGTTAAAAAGAATCTGGAAATGACCTACTATTATATGGAGCCCAATGGGGAATTGGTGACAAACGACTCCCGTAGGCAGGATCAATTTTCCACCCGCTCCATAATGTCCTATTACTTGGCCTATCGATTTATGGCAATTCACCAAAGTGATGCACAACTTGCTGGTATAGCCAAGGTGATCGAAGGGCTGGAAGGTTTTGAAGAAGCGGTTATAAAGCATTCGTTAATCGACTTTATGTACATCCCCTTGCTCCAAAAGGAATTGCCTAACATTGAAACACCTCCGGTTCGGTACGAAAAGTTATTTTCCACGACGGATTTAGCAAGGATACGTGAGGGAAATTCGACCCTTACCCTCTTCGGGGGTGTTGATTGGCCTCTCATTATAGCCTCGGGTCGATCGACCAGCGCCAATTTTTTTGCCTATAGAAAAGGTGAGGCCATCATGAAGTATATGCGAATGTCCGCGGCATTCTTCAGCACGGGGTATTTCCGAAGTGAGGGACTTCGCAAGGTAGGAGACAGTTATGTCCTGTATAAAAAAATGGTAGCTCCTTATTACCAACCGCTTCCAGAGGCCAAGCAAAATAAGGCAGGGGAGTATAAACATTCCCAAAGTACCGATGGTCGTTTTTGGAATCTAATGGATTTTGAAAATCGTCCAGTAAGCAATGTTCAGACCTTGGAATACGAGGTTACCATGAAACGTGTAGGAATGCGCGTGATGTTATCTTTTTCGGTCACCGGTGTTGATAATATCCCGGTCACCCTGGAGATGTGTTTCGCCGAAGGGGGCAAATTCGAAAACCTTAGCCCAGCGGGTGACAGCAAGGGGCAACTGGGGGAGAACTACTTTTTGGACCAAGATTCGGGAAGGTACCGATACGGAAACGATACCATACAACTTGGACCGGGACTTAAAGAGCATTCCCGAATCACGCGATTGGATGGAGAAATGTACAGTTCGCATTTTGGCAGTTTGAGAACGGATGGGATGTTTGCCTACGTTACGGGCAACACCCCATTTAAGTACACGCTGACCCTAGAGTAGATTTTGATGGGCTCAGCTCGATACAAGTGTTTGAGGAATCAACAAGAACAAGGTCAAAACGGGTAACATTGTCGGTTAAACGAAGGGGAACCCCACCTTTTTGAATGCAAACCTATTGTGAAAACAGAAATGATATTATGGTGTTAAATAGATTTTATCATGGGCTGATATGGATTCCGATCCTCTTTGGCCTTTTTGGCTCGTGCAAATCCGGGAACGAGGTGGATATAAAGGGCCAATCCATGGTTCTCCATAATAAAAGTTCAATTTCCCTGAAAGAGAAGGCCATTCAAATTGACCGCGATGAAATCAGTGTCCCGACTCCTGAGAAATCAACCCTGTTGATCCTTGACGGAAAGGGGGATACCATCCCTTCCCAACTGGTGGATAGGAATGGCGACGGATCTTGGGACAAGCTGTTTTTTCTGATGGATTTCGATCCCATGGGCCGTGATACGGTTCATCTGGTCTGGAGCGATAATGAAGTAATCTATGAAGCCAGGACCAAGGTCAGGTTCGGCGTTAGGGCCTCGATGGAAGATCAGGTCGTTCCGGCCAAAAACGATATCTTTTATCCCCATGAACTCCCCGGAGTCATGGGGTACCAACCCTATCAGACCGATGGCCCTTCCTGGGAGAACGACAAGGTGGGTTTCAGGCATTATTTGGACGGGCGAAACTCCAAGGATGTATTCGGAAAAAAAGTATCCTATATGTCTCCGGATAGCGTAGGTATCAATAAGGAAGGGGTCACTGAAGACAATTATCACGTTATGGAAGATTGGGGAAGGGACATATTGTCCGTGGGAAATTCCGTTGGGATCGGTGGGTTTGGTCTGAAGATCAAGGATCACTATGCCAGGCTGGGGGTGACCGAGGCAGATTCAATCAACAATGTAGAGGAGACCTATTTTGAAGTATTGGAAAGCGGACCCCTTAAGTCTCTAATGAAGTATGAATATCGAAATTGGCGCCCCAATGAAATGGAAAGAACCTACCAGGTGGAAGAATGGACCGGTATCTGGCCGGGGATGTACGCTTATAGAAATGAAGTTTCCTTCAAAGGACTCAAGGGCGATGAAACGGCCTTTATCGGTTTGGTGAATTCCAACACGGATAAACCATTGACCCAACTGGAGGTCGGAAAATATCTGATTTTTTTCACACACGACAAGCAGACCTACGATAAGGAATGGTACCTGGGCCTGGCTTTGATCATTCCCAAGGATAGTTATTTGTCCTACTCCGAAAGTCCTGACCACGGACGGTTTTCCGATAGTTTTGCCATCGAAATGAAAATCAATGAAAATATTCCCATTTCGTACTATTCCGTTGCTGCATGGGAATTGGCCGATCCCGGCTTTTCAGATGAATCCTATTTCCAGGAATATCTCGTATTTTTGACAGGACAACTGGATGCGGAGGTCGCCATTGCCGATATCACTCAGTCCCCCTGATCGCACAGGCCCATTTGGCCAATAAAAAACAATAGTGCTTATGAAACATTTTATATTGGTAGCCTTATCGGTCTCTTTGTCGGTTATGACAATTAATCCAATGCAGGCCCAAGTAATAAAAGACACCAACACCCCGCTCCACCTGATTCAACCGGATTACCCAATTCCCTATGGTTCGGTGACCTTGGCTTCGGTTGGTTCGGACATCGATAAGGTCTTCAGTTACCTAAATGAGGTGACGCCTTATGAATTGGTGGATTCCAGAACCGATCAAGTGGTAAAAAACTTCAAAAGGATAAACCCCCATCTTCGATTGAAGCAGGGAGACTTCCGCTTGTTGAGTTATGAATGGGGGGTGACTTACGCGGGAATGTTGGCGGCGACCGAAGCCACCGGAGATCCTAAGTATGAGCGATATACCTTCGATCGCCTGGGTTTCATTGCCAAGCTATACCCTGCCTACAAAGATGTTGATTATTCCGAAGAAGACAATCCAATCCATACCGTGATTTCTCCCCATGAACTCGATCATGCAGGGGCACTATGTGCCTCAATGATCAAAGCAGAATATGCAGGAATCGGCGCTTCCATGGATGCCATGGTCAATAATTTCATTGATTTCATCATGACCAAGCAGTATCGGTTGGATGATGGCATGTTGGCACGCAACAGGCCACTTAAAAATACCTTGTGGTTGGATGACCTCTTTATGAGTGTGCCTGCCTTGGCTCAAATGGGCAAGAAAACCGGGGATTCAAAATATTTTGATGAGGCGGCGAAGCAGTTGAGGCTCTATAGCGAAAAAATGTTCAATACCAACAAAGGGATATACATGCACGGCAAAGTGGCTAATACTGATGTATATCCCCAATTTCATTGGGCCAGAGCCAATGGATGGGCCATTATGGCAATCGTTGAGCTCCTCGATGTCATGCCCTTGGATCACAAGGATAGATCTGCAGTTTTGGACCAATTCAAGCGTTTCGCTCAAGGTCTTGTCAGCTACCAATCCGGCAGCGGATTTTGGCACCAATTGCTCGATCGATATGACTCCTACCTGGAGACTTCGGCCACCGCCATTTTCACCTATTCCCTGGCAAGGGCAATCAACAAGGGTTGGCTAGACTATGAAGTGTTCGCCCCAGTAACTTTATTGGGATGGTCTGCCGTCTCATCCATGATCAATGAAAAGGGTCAGATAGAAGGGGTTTGTGTAGGAACGGGAATGGCTTTTGACCCTATGTTTTATTATTATCGTCCTGTCAATGTGTATGCAGCTCACGGTTTTGGACCTACTCTTTTGGCAGGTTCGGAAATCATTCAGTTGCTCAAATCACATCCTTATAAAATCGAGGAAACGGCCATTCAGTTTAACCAGAGGTAGCTTAGACTCGGTGTTCGTCTTCGTGAAGGGTTTTAGTGGCAAAACAAACGGATGCAAAATTACAACAAGAGACCTTGAAGAAGTGCGTTTACTTCGATATACAGGCTAAGAAGTACCATTTGGCCTCTTTTTCGCAATCTTTGGAAATGGAATTTTTATTTGGACTCTGGATAACCATACCATTAACATCCCATTGAATGTTTTTGGTTTTGCGATTCGGGTAGATTGACGTAGGGTCCTCAAATCCAAACCGGGATAATTTTATTGCCTTCCCCCCAAGTTCTTTTTTATGTATAACTAATAGAGAGATTATCGTCTATACTGACGCATGTCAAAGACTTTCCATGCGCAATCTCATTCGGGGTCATGGGATTAAACTTATTTATAATGGATTGGAACGCGACTTTTCTAAAATTAGAGGGTAAAGTATACTAGAGGAAGTATGGTAGCAATTGGTTCCAATTTCCAAGGATGATCGGAATGAAAAATATGTTGTAAATTGTTTTTAAGTCTGTATATGATTTCTAACCTTGATTTACCCTAAATTATTGGGAATGGGAGGGTCAAAAGTCCAAATGAAGAAAAGAGTTATATTCATAAACTATGAAAAAGGGACGTGTTACTTTAAAAGACATTGCGGCCAAATTGAATATTTCACCATCCACAGTTTCCCGGGCCCTGAACGATCACCCAGCGATAGGGAGCCGAACCAAAAAAGCCATTCAGACCCTGGCTAGGGAATTGAATTATCAACCCAATCCCATGGCATTGGGCCTTCTACAGAAAAAATCCAATACGATCGGGGTCATTGTCCCTGAGATCACCAGTCATTTCTTTTCTGCAATCATTACAGCTATCCAGGATGTAATCGGTCCAACCGAACACAACATTATGATCTGTATCTCCAATGAATCCTATGAGGAAGAGGTCACCTTGGTGAGAAAGTTATTCAGGATGCGAGTGGATGGTATTTTGGTGTCCCCCGCATCGGACACCAAAAATTTTGACCATTTCAAGAACTTGCAAAAGGATGATATCCCGGTGGTGGTGTTTGATAGGGATTGTCCTGGCCTGGATAGCGATAAGGTACTGGTGGACGATTACTCCGGCGCCTATCAAGCTGTTGAATACCTTGTGTTTTCAGGCTGCACCAAAATTGCACATTTGGGAGGTCCTTTGAACCTGAGCACTACCAAACATAGGCTTCAGGGCTACTTGGATGCATTGGAGAAAAACAATATTCCCATAAGGAACGAGTACATTCAACATGTGAAGGGGTTTACCCATAAAGATGGCACCAAACCGGCCAAAAAACTATTGGAACTCGAAAACGCCCCGGATGCCATATTTGCGATAAACGATAATATCGCAGCCTCGGCCATGCACCAGGCCAAGAAAATGGGATTGGACATTCCCGATGACATATCGATCGTTGGTTTTGATGATGAGCCCCATTCTCTATATTTTTCCCCTGCACTGTCCACGGTTTGGCAACCTGTTTACAGTTTGGGCATGCTGTCTGCAAGGATATTGCTAAAACGGATCAAGGATAAAAACTCAAAGGAAGAATTCAGGGTTGAAATCTTTAAACCCGAGCTCGTTGTCAGAGATTCCTCTAGAAAGTTGCTAGGTAGTAATTCTGGTTAAAATTGCCATAAATATCATGCAAACCTTTGCATTCAAATTTTGAAGCTATGCCCCTGATATTGTCTTTTTTTTTGTTCTTTTATCCATGATTGTACACCTAAACTGTACAAATGAATAATACACAATGGTAGTTTCTCCCAAGATATTTTTTAAGGAATGCTATGGCGATTATGCCATTGCTGCCGTGAACATCTTTACCATGGAGCAGGTTCATGGACTTTTTGCTGCCGCAGTGAGGGCCGACGCCCACTGCGCGACGGTCCAGCCCCAGCGCAGCACGATGCCGAAGATCAGCAGCACCAGCAGGCCGCCTAT
>CALDPL010000138.1 GCA_937911965.1 uncultured Allomuricauda sp.
TGCCAAGGTGCGCTTTACCGACCTGGCCAATGGGCAGGAAATCAACTCCTACCCCCTATCCAGTGAATTTGTGTTCGAGCATGTCTTTGCCAATTATCAAGGGGACAAAAGGGCACTGGACAACGAGCTTCTGATCTTTCTGGATGCACGGGAGGTCCCATTTCCCTCCGATCAGCAAATGGTCTACGATGCCGGGGAGGACCTCAAGGCAAGGCTCAGGAACATCGTGGCCCAATACCGGTTCGACTGAGTTGCACCGTGGCTCCCCATCACAGATGGGCCTTAATATCGGCATCCACAATGGCCCCATGCGAAGTATGGAATGAAACCTCACCCTCCCTTAGAATCAACAATTGGGGCGATTCGTGCCTGACCCGGAACCGGTCGGCAATGGAATTGGACAGCTCCCTATTGGCCTGAATTGTCAAAAAATGCAGGTCGCAATCCCATGTGGAATCAAAGGAGGAATTGAAGCCATTGAGCACCATCCTGCTTATCCCACAGCTCGCGGAATGCTTGAATATAAGTTGTGGCCTCTGTTTTGAACGGACCACAATTTCTTCCAATTGTTCACTCCCGTCCAAGGAATTCCAAGGCACTTTATTTTCCTCATTCCCGGTTCCGGGGTTTTTCCCAAAAAGGCTTCCAAATAATCCCATTGTACAAATTTACAACCTAAGTCGCTGTTTAAAGCAAAACTTACAACTGACGAAATGTCCTTAGTTTATAGCGGATTACGGACATTTTGACCGCTTGGGCCCTCTGGTAGGATTATTGCCCATTATTGGAAAAACACAGACTATGAATTTTAATAATTTGACCATAAAATCCCAGGAGGCCCTTCAAAGGGCACAGCAATTGGCACAGGAGGCCGGGCACCAACAGATCGAGAACGAACACCTGTTCAAGGCGATCTCGGAGGTGGACGAGAACGTCCTGCCCTTTATTCTAAAGAAACTGAATGCCAACCCCGGCCTTTTGTACCAGATCCTGGACAAGGAAATCCAAAGCTTCCCCAAGGTATCCGGAGGGGATATCATGCTTTCCCGGGAAGCCGGAAAGACCTATAACGAAGCGAATATCATTGCAAAGAACCTCGGGGACGAATTTGTGTCCATCGAGCATCTGTTGTTGGCCATTTTCAAATCAAACAGCAAGGTGGCACAGATGCTGAAGGACCAGGGAATCACCGAAAAGGACCTAAAGGCAGCCATACAGGAATTGCGAAAAGGGGGAAAGGTGACCTCCCAAAGTGCCGAGGAAACCTATAATTCCCTGGACAAATACGCCAACAACCTCAACAATTTGGCCGATACCGGCAAACTGGATCCCGTCATTGGAAGGGACGAGGAAATCCGCAGGGTGCTGCAGATCCTTTCCAGGCGTACCAAGAACAACCCGATGTTGGTCGGGGAACCCGGGGTGGGAAAGACCGCAATTGCCGAAGGATTGGCACACCGGATCGTACAGGGGGACGTTCCCGAAAACCTAAAGGACAAGACCATCTACTCCCTGGATATGGGCGCCCTGATCGCCGGGGCCAAGTACAAGGGGGAATTTGAGGAGCGGTTGAAGGCCGTCATCAAGGAAGTCACCTCCTCCGATGGGAGCATCGTCCTGTTCATCGACGAGATCCACACCTTGGTGGGCGCCGGGGGAGGACAGGGCGCCATGGATGCGGCGAACATCCTCAAACCCGCATTGGCCCGGGGGGAACTCCGCGCCATCGGGGCCACCACCTTGGACGAATACCAAAAATATTTTGAAAAGGACAAGGCCTTGGAGCGAAGGTTTCAGAAGGTCTTTGTCGACGAACCGGACAACGAGAGTGCCATTTCCATTCTCCGAGGTATAAAGGAAAAATACGAAAGCCATCACAAGGTGCGGATCAAGGATGAGGCCGTCATCGCCGCCGTTGAACTGTCCCAAAGGTACATTACCAATCGCTTTTTGCCCGACAAGGCCATCGACCTGATCGACGAGGCCGCATCCAAACTTAGGATGGAAATCAATTCCAAGCCCGAGGAACTGGACGTGCTGGATCGAAAGGTCATGCAATTGGAGATTGAGATGGAGGCCATAAAAAGGGAAAACGACAAACCCAAATTACAGAGCCTGAACCTTGAGCTGGCCAACCTCAAAGAGGAACGCAACGAAATCTTTGCCAAATGGGAAAGTGAAAAGACCGTGGTGGACAATATACAAAGGACCAAGGAGGATATCGAAAACTACAAGTTGGAGGCGGAACGGGCCGAACGAAACGGAGACTACGGCAAAGTTGCCGAACTTCGATACGGCACCATCAAGGAAGCCCAGCAAAAACTCGAAAAATTACAGGATGAACTCAAGGAGCAGCAGAGCGTGGGCACCCTGATCAAGGAGGAGGTCACCTATGAGGACATCGCCGAAGTGGTGGCCAAATGGACCGGCATACCGGTCACCAAATTGGTACAGGGGGAGCGGGAAAAGCTGTTGAGCCTGGAAGATGTGCTCCACAAACGGGTCATCGGCCAAGAGGAGGCCATAATGGCCGTATCCGATGCCATTAGGAGAAGCAGGGCCGGCCTTCAGGATTCCAAAAAACCGATTGGTTCCTTTCTTTTCCTGGGCACCACGGGAGTGGGCAAGACCGAGTTGGCCAAGACCCTGGCCGCCTATCTGTTCGACGATGAAAGTTCCATCACCCGATTGGATATGAGCGAATATCAGGAACGCCATGCCGTAAGCCGCTTGGTGGGCGCACCCCCCGGATATGTGGGCTATGAGGAAGGCGGACAATTGACCGAGGCCGTACGCCGGAAACCCTATTCCGTGATCCTTTTGGACGAAATCGAAAAGGCCCACCCCGATACCTTCAACATTCTTTTGCAGGTATTGGATGAAGGCCGATTGACCGACAACAAGGGCCGGGTGGCGGATTTCAAGAACGCCATCATCATCATGACCAGCAATATGGGCAGTCATATCATACAGGAAAAATTCGAAAACTCGGATGACCTGGAAAGTGCCTCAGAGGAGGCCCGAGTCGAGATCATGGAATTGCTGAGGAAGACCATCAGACCCGAATTCCTCAACCGTATTGACGATATCATCATGTTCTCCCCCTTGAGCCGATCGAACATTGTGGAGATCGTGGGACTGCAATTGGAACAATTGAAAAGGATGCTGTCCGATCAGAACATCACCATGGATGCCACCGGGGAAGCCATCGAATACTTGGCCCAAAAGGGGTATGATCCGCAGTACGGTGCCCGACCCGTCAAGCGACTGATCCAAAAAGAGGTGTTGAACAAACTCTCCAAGGAATTGCTTGCCGGAAAGATCACCACCGACAGTATTGTGCTCCTGGACTGTTTCGGAGATGAACTGGTCTTCAGGAATCAGGGCGAATTGGTGGAATGAACCCACATCATTGGAAGGAAAAGGCCGTTGTAGTTAAGGACAGCGGCCTTTTTCCCTTTAAAAATACCGTGCAGTATACAATTTTTTATATCTTCGTTTTGCATCATCCAAGCGTGAAGAAATGGCCAAGAAAGCAGCACGTACCACCGCGTTCATAATTGAGACCGTAGCCCCCATCTTCAACAGGCAGGGGTATGTGGGAACCAGCATGAGCGACCTGACCCAGGCCACGGGACTTACCAAAGGGGCCATCTATGGCAATTTTGAGAACAAGGAGTCCTTGGCCCTTTACGCCTTTCAATACAACAGGAACCTATTGCTGGAAACCCTGGACAAGCGATTGGCCGAGGGGGAGTCCTCCTTGGACAAGCTTTTTTACCTTCTGGGGTTCTATAAGCAATACGATCTATTTACCCTTCCCCTGGGAGGTTGTCCCATCCTAAACGTGGGCGTGGATGCCCAAGGCAACAATTCCCAGCTGGCCGCTGCCGTACGGGAAACCATCAAGGAAATCGAGGGCAAAATCGCCCTGGTATTGGAGAACGGGGCCAAAAACAATGAGATTCACCTGCCGGTGCCCCCCTTGCAGTTCGCAAAACAACTGTACACCATGATCCAAGGGGCCGTTGCCATGAGCACCATGACCCGGGACCGCAAATACCTGATCAATACCCTTACCTATATGGAACATCTGATCCGTCGCGAGGTAATCAAACAATGATCCGTATCAATCCCCCCTCAACCTGAATATCCAGGTCTGTTCCGCATATTTTCCAAAGAACCCGCTGTCCCGGGCCTCCCGGGCCGCATCCATGGTATCGTAGCGCTCCAAGTAGACATAATTGAACTTATTGGAACTCCGATAGAAGGATTTTGGATTCAATCCCTTGTCAGCCAGGGATTTCATAAAGGCATCAAAGTATCTTTTGGTACCAAAGACATTGGCTATCAGATAGAAGCCCGGTTCCAAACCATCCACGGTGCGCATTTCCTCAAACCTTTCATCGGGCCTCGGTTCGACCTTTTGGGTTTGGGCCGCGGCCAGACTGTCCCGAAGACGCCTGTTCTCCACGAGTTCCAAACTGTCCCGGTACCGCTCTTGTGAAGCTTTTGCCAAACTGTCCCTTTTTAGTGCCTCCCTGGCTCGGGCGGCCAACCGTTGGGATTCCGCAAGGGAATCCCTTCGCCTTTGCATGTTGGATTCCATCAGTTCCCTGCGCTTCTCCCGCTCCATGGCCTTCCTTTCCAGGGCCACTTCCTCCTCGACTTCCCGTTCAAACCCGACCACCTTTCTGCGTTGGTCCGTCGGGCCAAACCGATAGGAGGCCAGGATTTCCAAACTGGGGCTGTCCACATCCAGGGACGAATCCGTGTTGAACTCCACCAGGCCTCCGATGGAAATGGAACGGGCCAGGGTCACCCCCAATCCCCCGGAAAGCCCATAAAAGCTATTGTAGCCCCCCTGAACCCAAAACTTGGAAGTCGACAAAAGGCCGTTCAAGCCAAATTGGGCCTCCCCGCCTTGAATTGTCCTGAGGTAGGCTACGGGTCTAAAGAAATTGTCCTCCCCCCCTGAAAACCAGGGCAAGGGAAAATCATTTCCAAGACTGCCGGTGATGTTTTGAAAATACTCCCGTTCCCCCTGTCCCGAAAAATGGAACCCGAACGCATTTTCAAAGGCCAATCCTATGCTCAACCGATGCACCAAGAGTTGAAATCCGGGGGAAAACTCGGTCCTGAACCCCTCGTGGGACTCCAGCGTTCCGGGGTCGGTTTCCCCTTCTCCCAAAAATTGTTCATCGGCCACATTTCTCTGGAAGCCAAACATGTTGATCCCGGCCAAAATCCGAACATCCCCATTTATGGCAAATCCATGGGTAAAGTTGAGATTTCCCCCGGTATGAAGGAAGATCCCGGTATTGTGTTGCAAAAATCCCACCCCAAAGCTGTTGTCGGCATCGATTTGATGGAGGTAGTCCACAAAGAGGCTGGAAGGGTCCGAATCGATGTCCTGCCATTGCCATCGGGTCCAAAGGGACAGGGAATTGGGCCGGTCCCAATTCTGGCCGAAAGAGGCATTGAACAAACTGGAATTGTACCGGGTGAGGCTGTGTTGCCTAAAATCAGCGGGCAGGAACCGTTCCTGCCCATGTGCGGTTGCAATGAAAACGACTCCCAGCAGGCATGGCAAATATTTTTGCATTGTTGAAAATAAAAATTAAACATTACTTTTAAATCTGAATATCAAAAAACCACGGGAACTTTTAGATCAGAATTATGCGCACCATCAAACTTTCAATTGTCCTGGCCATTCTAATCCTAGGGGGAATCAGCTGCAAAAAAGATACAAAATATGCAGAAGACCCAATCATTTCCACCTTTTATTTTATACGGCATGCCGAGAAGGACAGGACCGATCCCGAGAACCCGGACCCCGAACTGAACCAAGAGGGACTCAACAGGGCCATTCGATGGGCCGAGATATTTGACCCGATCCCCCTGGATGTGATCTATTCCACAAATTATGAGCGGACCTCCATGACCGCTGCCCCCACTTCGGTCAAAAAACATATCGACATCAAATATTACGATCCCGATTCCATTGAAATCGAGCAGTTCAAATTGGAGAACGAGGGCAACAATGTCCTGGTAGTGGGCCACAGCAATACCATTCCCGAGTTTGTGAACCGCATGATCGAAATCCAAAAATACGAGGATATGGATGATTCGGACAACAGCAGCCTGTTCATAGTCCGCATCATAGACGGGATCCCCACCGATATACGATTGAAGATGGACTGATCCTTTCCAAAAGGGATGGTTCCGATCCCGGTTTTCCCTGGAGGGATGTGATTTTTGCCCCAATGGGAAATTCAGGGTCCCAAGTGCCGTTTTCTCGGCAGAGAGTTTCTATTTTTGCCCAGCATGCAGAAAAACATAAACATAAAGAACAAAAGGGCCCGATTTGATTACGAAATCCTGGACCGTTTTACCGCTGGGATCGTATTGGGGGGCACCGAGATCAAATCCATACGTTTGGGCAAGGCTTCCATTTCCCAGAGTTTTTGCGAATTCAATGAAAAGGGGGAACTCTTTGTCATCAATATGCAAGTGGACGAATACAGCCACGGGGGACACTACAACCACAAACCCAAGGCCGAGCGCAAATTGCTGCTAAACAAGGGAGAGCTCCGAAAATTGAGAAAGGAGGTCACCACTGCGGGACTCACCATAATTCCACTCAACCTCTTTATAAACGACAGGGGGCTGGCCAAGGTGAACATCGGCTTGGCAAAGGGCAAGAAACTCTATGACAAACGCGATACCATCAAGGATCGGGACAACAAACGCGACCTATCCCGCATTAAAAAAAGCTTCAACAATTAATTTCGGTCCTCCAAAAGGGGCACGAATCGAAAGGCTCCCAATTCCTGTTTTTGGAACTCCTTTTGCGAGCTTCGGGTAAAAAGGGTCATTACCTGCTCATCCACCCCAATGGGAATCACCAGCCGCCCCCCTACCTTGAGCTGGGACATCAAGGCCTTGGGCAGTTGGGGGGCCCCGGCCGTTACGATGATCCCGTCAAAGGGCGCTTCCTCCGGCATCCCCTTATACCCATCCCCAAATACCATCTTCTTGGGACGATAGCCCATCCTGTTGAAAAACAAACGGGTCTTTTTGAAGAGTTCCTGTTGCCTTTCTATGGTGTATACCTTGGCCTTGAGGTGCAGGAGCACGGCGGTCTGATATCCGCTTCCCGTGCCGATCTCCAATATTTTGTCCCCCGGGGCCACCTGGAGCAGTTCACTCTGGAAGGCCACGGTATAGGGTTGTGAAATGGTCTGGTCTGCCCCTATGGGAAAGGCCTTGTCCTGATAGGCATGGTCCTCAAAACCGCTGTCCAGGAACAAATGCCTGGGTATGGTCGCAATGGCCTCCAAAACCTTTTTGTCCGTTATTCCCTTGGCTTCCAGGAGTTCTGCCAATTTGTTTCGCATGCCCCTATGTTTGAGCGTATCCTTCATGTCTTTGGTCTGGTGCACGAATTTAGCAAGTTCCCGACTACTTTACCAGTAGAACAGTTCTATTTTTCATGGAAGACTGCTGGCATATACTTATTTTTGGCAAAAACTGTACTATGCTTAAAATTGGTGTCCTTGGTGCGGGACATTTGGGCAAGATCCATCTAAGGTTGTTGAACCAATCGGAAAAATACGAGCTCGTGGGATTCCACGACCCCGACGAGATCAATGCAAAACAGGTGGAGGCCGAGTTCGGATATACCCATTTCGAAAATATGGATCGCTTGATGGATGCCGTGGACGTGGTGGATATCGTCACCCCCACCCTCTCCCATTACCAATGTGCAAAAAAGGCGATCAACAAGGGAAAGCACATATTTTTGGAAAAGCCCATCACCAATACTTTGGAGGAGGCCCGGGAACTTATCCGTCTTGCCAAGGAGCACAACATAAAAGGGCAAGTGGGCCATGTGGAACGTTTCAACCCGGCCTTTATGGCGGTAAGGGACCAAATCCACAACCCCATGTTCATAGAGACCCACAGGCTGGCGGAATTCAATCCCAGGGGCACCGATGTGCCGGTGGTACTCGATCTGATGATCCACGATATCGATGTGATCCTCAGCTTGGTCCCCTCCGAGGTCAAACAAATCAATGCCAGCGGGGTATCCGTGCTGAGCAATTCCCCCGATATCGCCAATGCCCGGATCGAGTTTGAGAACGGCTGCGTGGCCAACCTGACCTCCAGTCGCATTTCCTTGAAAAACATGCGCAAATCCCGTTTTTTCCAGAGGGATGCCTATATTTCGGTCGACTTTTTGGAGAAAAAAGTGGAAGTGGTCAAAATGAAGGACGCCCCCCGGCAACCCGGGGATTACGACATGATCCTCCAAAATGCGGAAGGCGAGAGAAAACAGATCTACTTTGAAAACCCCGAGATCCAGGCCAACAACGCCATCATGGAAGAATTGGAAACCTTTGCCGATGCCATAAGCGGCGACACTGCTCCGATCGTGACCCTGGAACAGGGAAGCAGGGCCCTTCAGGTGGCCCTTCAGATCATAGAATCGTTCAACAAACAATGACCGTGGCTCCCCGATCCTCCTCAAATCGGTGCGAAAAGGAACCGTGGCCACAAATTGGAATCAAATGAAACACATAGCAGTCATAGGGGCCGGGACCATGGGCAATGGGATCGCCCATGTTTTTGCCCAAAACGGGTTCAAGGTCAACCTGATCGATATTTCCCAGGCCTCCTTGGAGGCGGGAATGTCAACGATCCATAGAAATCTGGACCGGTTCCTGGCCAAGGGTACCATGGACCAGACCCAGAAAGAGGCCACCCTTGCCAATATCACCACCCACACTTCGCTTGAAACAGGGGCATCCGCGGTGGATTTGGTCATAGAGGCCGCCACGGAGAAACTGGAGACCAAATTGGGACTCTTCCGGGAGTTGGATGAAATCTGCCAAGCCGGGACCATATTGGCCACCAATACCTCTTCGATTTCCATAACCCAGATCGCCTCGGCCACCAAGCGCCCCGACCAGGTGATCGGAATGCATTTTATGAACCCGGTGCCCATCATGGAACTGGTGGAGGTCATTCGGGGCTACAGCACTTCGGATGGGGTTTGCAAAAGTATAGTGGAGCTGGCCGTAAAATTGGGCAAGACCCCGACTGAGGTCAATGACTATCCGGGCTTTGTGGCCAACCGCATCCTGATGCCCATGATCAACGAGGCCATAGAGACCCTCCACCACGGGGTGGCCGGGGTACGGGAAATCGACACCGTAATGAAATTGGGGATGGCCCATCCCATGGGACCCCTCCAACTGGCCGACTTTATTGGCCTGGATGTCTGCCTTTCGATCCTGAATGTAATGTACGGAGGGTTCAAGAATCCAAAATATGCCCCTTCTCCCCTTTTGGTGAACATGGTGATGGCCGGGAAACACGGGATCAAGTCGGGAGAAGGCTTCTACGATTATTCCCAATCCAGGAAAGCGGAACAGGTCTCGGCCCAATTCAAATAGGCCAGATGGCGATCGTAAAACCCTTTAAGGCCATCCGCCCCTGTAGGGACAAGGCAGCTTTTGTGACTTCCCGCCCCTTTGGGGACTACGGGAGCGAGGAACTGCGGTTGCAGCTCCGGGACAACCCCCTTTCCTTCCTCCAGATCATCATTCCCGGGCAGGAGCCGGCAAAGGGACCGGGGGCCGGGGAGCGGTACCGGGGCGTACGCGACCGCTATTTGGAATTCTTGGACAAGAATATCCTACAGCGGGACGGGGAACCGGGATTTTATCTGTACCTCATTGAAAAAGGGGACCTGAGGAGCCTTGGTTTTTTCTGTGCCTGCAGTGTGGAGGATTACCGCAAGGGGGTCATCAAAAAGCACGAGGGCACCCTTAAAGGCAGGGAAGATCTGTTCGCGGACTACCTCTATCGGGTCGGGTTCAACGCCGAGCCGGTCCTTATGACCTATTGCGACAACGAGGGAATCGACAAAATTTTCCTGGCCAAGGCAAAGGAGGTTCCAGAATGTGCCTTCACGGCCTCGGACGGCGGGATCCATAAACTCTGGAAAATAACCGACCAAGGGGACATTGCACGAATTGAGGAGGGTTTTGCCCAGGTCGGATCCCTCTATATTGCCGATGGGCACCACCGCTCGGCCTCCTCCAACCTATTGGCCCGCAGAATGGAATTGGGAAACGGCTCCCATTGTGGCCAGGAACCCTACAACTTTTTCATGGCCTACCTCATTCCGGAATCCCAGATCAAGATCGACCAGTACAACCGCATGATACGGGACCTCAACGGATTGACCACAGCGGAATTTCTCGTTGCCCTGGAAAAACATTTCAGGCTGACACCACGGGACGGGACCTATTCGGGGCCAAAGGAAAAACACGAATTCGGCATGTATTTGGATGGAAGCTACCATTCGCTGTACCTTAGAGCTGAATATGGCTTTGCCAATGCCTTGGAGGCCCTGGACTCCCAAATCCTGTACCAGACCGTTCTCCGACCCATTTTGGGCATCAACGACCCTGGAAACCGAGATCGTATATCCTACCTGCATGGAAGGGACAATACTTCCCGGATGAAGGAGCTGGTGGACCGTGGGGAATATGCCGTGGGCTTTTGCCTGCTGCCGACCACCATGGAGGAAATCAAGGCCATTGCCGACGCGGGGCTGGTGATGCCCCCCAAGAGCACTTATATAGAACCAAAACCCAAAAGTGGCCTGGCCATTTATGAACTATAGAAAACATGTCCATCACAGAACGACTCAATGCAATCAAATCCCAACTTCCGGAATCCGTGGTCCTGGTCGCCGTGTCCAAAACCAGGACCGCAGAGGAGATTATGGAGGCCTACCAAACCGGACATAGGGTGTTCGGGGAGAACAAAGTACAGGAGATGGTCCAAAAATGGGAAATCCTTCCCAAGGACATCCAATGGCATATGATCGGGCATCTACAGCGCAACAAGGTCAAATACATGGCGGAGTTTGTATCCCTGGTCCACGGAGTGGACAGTCTGTCACTGCTGCGGGAAATCAACAAGCAGGCCAAGAGGCACCAGCGCGTCATTCCCTGCCTATTGCAGATCCATATCGCCCAAGAGGATACAAAGTTTGGGTTGGAACCCAAGGAATTGTGGGAACTTTTGCGGTCGGACGAATTCAAGTCCTTGGAACACGTCAAGATCATGGGTCTCATGGGCATGGCCACCAATACCCCGGACCAAGGGCAGATCCGAAAGGAGTTCAGCGAATTGAAGACCCTATTTGAGGAAATGGCCAAGGAATTGCCGGAGCGATCCATCCTTTCCATGGGGATGAGCTCGGACCATACCATTGCCCTGGAAGAGGGCAGTACCATGCTGCGCATAGGAAGTGACATTTTTGGGGCAAGGGAGCAATATTAATTTTATGCGACATCATGTACGCCATACTCGATATAGAAAGCACCGGAGGTAAATACAATGAGGAGGGCATTATGGAAATTGCCATATACCGCTTCGACGGACAGCGGGTGGTGGACCAATTCATCTGCCTGATCGACCCTGAGCGGGAAATCCAGCCCTTTGTGGTCAAGCTTACGGGAATAAACAATAAAATGCTGCGGTCGGCGCCCAAGTTCCACGAGGTGGCCAAACGCATCGTGGAAATCACCGACAAGGCCATCATAGTGGCCCACAACGCCCAATTTGACTATAGGATCCTGCGAACGGAATTCAGGCGCCTGGGCTATGATTACCAAAGAAAGACCCTGTGCACCGTGGACCTTTCCAAACAATTGATCCCCGAGGCCGAATCCCATAGTTTGGGAAAACTCGTCCGTTCCCTGGGCATTGCCACCAGTGACCGGCATAGGGCCAATGGGGACGCCATGGCCACTTTGAAGCTGTTCAAACTGTTGCTCGCCAAGGACAAGGACAAAAGGATCATCTCCGAGGTGATGCGAGAGGAAATGCACGGGGAGCTCTCCCCCACCCAATTGGACATGGTCCTGGGCCTTCCCTCTGAAACCGGCCTTTACTATATGTATGACAAGGACGGGGAAATCATATACCTGGACAGCAGCAGGGACATCAAAAAAAGGGTCAACCAACACTTTACCCAACAGGGGGACTTGGCCCGGGCGCTTCAAAAGGAAACCAAAAGGGTGGCCTTTGAAACCACCGGAAGTGAATTGCTGGCCCAATTGAAGGAGTACGGGGAGACCAAGGAGGTCCGGCCCAAATACAGGAAGGGCGGCGGGAAAAAACTCTTTTCCCATATCCTTGACTTTGAGGGAGGGGCCCCGGACAAATCCATTCTGGTACTGAATAAGGGGGGGCGCTTGGAAGGAAAAAAAATGGGATTCAAGGGACATGCCTCCGCCAAGGCCTTCCTCGAGAAGATCTGCCGGGAATTCGACCTTTGTGGGTCCTTGGACAAAAATGGCGGCTACGGAACATGGTCCGATGATCCCTCCATTGGTGAAAAGCTTGATTCCGTACTGGAAAAATACAGCATCCATGGAAAGGATATGGTCCTGTTGGACCGCGGAAGGGAAACCGGGGAGCGCAGCTTTATAAGGATTTTGAACGGCAGGCTTCAGGGCTATGGGTATGTCGAACTGAATTTTCAGATCAATACGGATTCCATCCTTGATGCCATTATGACCCCCATGGGCTCGGATGACAACACCCGTTTTAT
>CALDPL010000139.1 GCA_937911965.1 uncultured Allomuricauda sp.
CCTCCCCTGCCGTCAAAGAAAATCGCCTTGATCCCGTTCTTCTTGCAGACCCTGCTCAGGTATTCCTTGCACTTGAGAATGGACCAGTTCGCCTTGAGGTAGCCCCCGTCCTTGGTCCCGTCCGAAAAGCCCAACATAATGGTGTGCCTATCCTCCCTTCGTCTGAGATGTTCCCGGTACTGAGGCAGGTCGAAGAGCGCCTGCATGACGCCTTGGGAATCCTCCATCCCCTTCATGGTCTCGAAGAGCGGGATGATGTCAAACTTGATGTCCTCTTCCTTCCATCCACACCACCTGAAAAGGCCGTATACAAAAAGTACCGAGAAAATATCCTCCGAGTTGCTGATGATGTACCGGTTGCAGCCCTCCTCCCCGTTCTTGGCCTGGATCTCCCCCAATTGTTGGATGTTCTCGATGGTGTCCCGAACCAGTGGATCTTTATGATCGGAGGCCTTCAATTTTAAATTCCCCTTGAGCAAGTGGTCCACAAGTTCCTTATCATCGAGTTCGGAAAGCCCCTCCTTGATGATGCCCTCCCTCTTGAGGATGGCCTCCACCACCATATGGTGCTTGCTGTGGTCCTGTCGGATGTCCAAACTTGCAAAATGCGTCTTGAAGATGTGCACCTTATCGATAAAGGAGTCCAAAAGGTCCAAGTAAAGTGCGTGATAATCCGCCACGAGCTTCTCACGGATCGTGGTCAATCGGGCAATGATGTCGGGATAGGCCACCACGGCCTTGGGATCGAACATGGCCTTGTACAGGAGGGTCCCCAAGGCTGCCAGATCGTCCTGCAGCCCCTGGAAGGTCAGTTTTTTTCGCAACTCCTTCAGTTCGTTATAGTAACATTTCATCAGGTTGATCCTGAGCTCATCGGCCACCTTATGGCTGATGTCCGCCGTGACATAGGGATTTCCGTCCCGGTCCCCCCCGGGCCAAAAGCCCAGTTTGATCAGATTATGGTTCTCGAATTTCCCGCCCCGCATCTGTGCCTTTACGTATTGGTACAGCTCCCCGATGGCGTTGTAATAAGTATTCCTGAGAATGTATATGATGTTCTTCGCCTCGTCCAAGGGGGTGGGCTTTTTGGCATTGATCAGGGAGGTGAGCCCCAATTGCTGTAGGGCCACATCGATATCGTGGATGCGGTCGTCCTGGATCAAGGCGCGCAGTTCGGCAATGATGTCCAGAACGGCGGGGGTATAGAATTGGGTCGGGTGGGCCGTAAGGACGATCCGGGCACTGAAACTGGAGAGCTTCTCGGAAACCTTGTCCCAGTTTTTGGTACGGTTCACCAATTCAAAATAGTCCTTGATGCCCAAGGAGTTGCTGTATTTTTGAAGTTTCGGAAAGGCGGAATCCTCCACGGCGTCATAGAGCACCACCTGCCGCTCCACGTACTGTATGATCCGGAACATGAAGTCCAGGCGTTCGCGCTCATCCCCAATATTGGCAAAATTGGTGAAAAACACCTCCAAGATCTCCTGGGGGTCCTTTCCCTCGCGAAGTCCCCGCTCGCAACGGTCCAACAAAACGGGGATCAGGATGCCCACGTTCTCAATATCCTTATAGGGCAGGCTCAGAAAGAGGCTGTTGTAGATATTGAACTTGTTGGTCACCGATTTTTTGAACTCTTCTAGACGTTTGGACTGCTGCATGGCTTTCTCACTGGGATTATTGGGTCATGGACCCCAAAGATCGTGATTTTAGGTTCAATATTCTTGGAATTCCCAAGCTTTCACAAAATCATGCCGCGCCCAACAGATCTTAACAGTCGATCCCCTACCTCGGCTTCCCGCCCCTTTATCGGACAAAGACCAGTTCCCCGGGGCGGATGCTGTATTGGGGGCTGAAGGCATAACCGTCCCGATCGAAGCCCTTGAGGTCCTCCACGGTCTTGGCATCGTTGTCCAAGATATACCGCACCATGGAACCCCTGGCCCTTTTGGCAAAGAAACTGATGATCTTCAGATCGTCCCCCTTCCAATCCTTGAATACGGGGCTGATCACGGGCACCTTCAGCTTTTTGGGGTCCAGGGCCCCAAAGTATTCCTGGCTGGCCAGGTTCAGGAAAAGTTCCCCCTCTTCCAACTCGGCGTTGAGGTGGTCGGTCAACTTCCTTTTCCAGAAGTCATGCAGGTATTTCGTCCGACCCACTGGAAGGGCGGTCCCCATCTCCAAGCGGTAGGGCTGTATCAGGTCCAGGGGCTTGAGCAGGCCATAAAGGCCGGATAGGATCCTCAGGCTGTCCTGCAACCGATCCAAATCCTCGGTCGGGATGCTGAAGGCATCCAGCCCCTGGTATACGTCCCCACTGAACGCGTAGACCGCGGGCCTTGCATTTTCAGGGGTGAAGGGCAGTTCAAACTCTTGGTTGCGCCTCCAGTTCAACTGGGCCAGGGGGTCCGAAATGGACATCAGCTCCGCCAGGGCCTTTGGCTTTTTGCGCTTCAGGATCCCGTTCAACTTTTCAGCGGTTTCCAAAAACTGGGGCTGACTGTATTTCTCGGTCGGCAATGGGCTTTCAAAATCCAGGGATTTGGCAGGAGAGATTACAATTTTCATAGATCTGAGTTTGCACAAAAGTAAGGAGGATTTTAGGATTGGGGAACCCTTTTCAAGTGCTGTTCTCGATCGGTCGATCGAAAGAATCTATACCTCCCGGTTCTTGGCGTAGGCCCGCCATTTTTCGATGCAGGCCTGCATGTCCCCGGGCAGCTCGGAATCAAAACGGACCAACTTTCCCGTATCGGGATGCACAAAGCCGAGGGTCTTGGCGTGAAGGGCCTGTCTGGGAAGGATCTTGAAGGCATTTTCCACGAACTGCCTGTACTTGGTGAAGGTGGTTCCCTTGAGGACCTGGTCCCCCCCATAGCGCGCATCGTTGAAAAGGGTATGTCCGATATGCTTCATATGGACCCGGATCTGGTGGGTCCTTCCGGTCTCCAACCTACAGGAAATCAAGCTGACATAGCCAAAACGCTCCAATACCCTGTAATGGGTGATCGCTTCCTTGCCCTGGTCCCCATCCGGAAATACCGTCATCTGGAGCCGGTTCTTGGGATGCCTGCCAATATGCCCTTCCACGGTCCCCCGATCCTCTTCCACATTGCCCCAGACCAAGGCAAGGTATTCCCGTTCACTGCTCTTTTCAAAAAACTGCCGGGCCAAATGGGTCATGGCGCCCTCTGTTTTGGCGATCACCAGCAGGCCGGAGGTATCCTTGTCGATCCTATGGACCAGCCCTGGCCTATTGGAACTGTTGTTGGGCAGGTTTTCAAAATGGTACACCAGGGCGTTTATCAAGGTCCCACTATAGTTTCCGTGGCCGGGATGCACCACCATTCCCGCCGGCTTGTTGACCACCAAGAGGGAATCGTCCTCAAAAACGATGTCCAGGGGGATGTTCTCCGGGGTCAGCAAAAACTCATAGGGGGGATGTTCGAACATCACTTTGACCCGGTCCCCGGCCTTGACCCTGTAATTGGATTTAACGGCAATGCCGTTTACTTGGATATGTCCGGATCTGGCTGCCTGTTGGATCTTGTTGCGGGTGGCATTCTCAATGAAGTTCATCAGGTATTTGTCCACGCGAAGGGGTTCCTGTCCCTTGGCCCCGATAAAACTGTAGTGCTCAAAGAGCTCTTCGTCCTGGGGGAGTTCCCCTTCCTCGACCCCTTCCATTTCAGTTGGATTCCGCCTGGATCCGGGCACTGTCGGGAATGGTGCCGTTGCCGCAGATCAATTCCACCTTGGAGGTCTTGGGCAATTTGTCGCCCGGCTTGACGTATTTGCCCTTGAACTTCATGTTGTAGACCATGTCCTTGCCCAGCTGATCGATATAGGTCACCCGTTCCACTTCCAGGCCGACCGCCCGGAGCATGGAGGTCGCATTGCGCAGGGTCACCTGTACGATATCCGGTACGGTCACCTTTTTATAGCCCGAGGGATTGACCGTGAAATAGATCTTCCGATTGGCCTTTACCTTGTTTCCCGCCGGGGGATCCTGATCCAGGATGGAAAACTTGGGATAGTCCGGATTGTAGTCCGAGGAATCCAGGACCTGATACCTCAGCCCGGCCCGTTCCACCGCCGAGCGCATCTCCATCACGGAGAGTTTCGAAAAATCGGGAACCTCCACGTATTCCCCATGATTGGTGGTGGCCTTGAGCCATTGGAGGCTGGCGAAGGCCAGCAATATGACGGCCACAACGGCCAGTCCCAATTGAATCAGGAACGTTTTACTCTTGAGGAAGTTCAAAAAATTTTTCATGGGGCAAACCTTATGGGGACAAATATAGGAAAGCCAAGGCTTTTTTCTTTACTTTGGCATTCCGATATTTTCAAGAGCCGATGAAAAAGAACATCGCCATTATCATGGGGGGACATTCGAGCGAATACCCCATTTCCATAAAGAGCGGCAATGTGGTCCACAAGCATTTGGACCCCGAAAAATACAAATCATACCGAATCCTGATCGATCGGGAGAAATGGGTGTACCTGGACGACGGTGGAGCGGAACATCCGGTGGACCGCTCGGATTTCAGCATCGGCCCAAAAGGGGAAAAGATCAAATTTGACTGCGTCTTCAACGCCATCCACGGCAGTCCGGGGGAAGACGGGATCTTGCAGGCCTATTTTGAATTGATCGGCCTGCCACAGACCTCCTGCGACCACTACCGGGCCGCCCTGACCTTCAACAAAAGGGATCTATTGGCCGTATTGGCCCCCTACGGGGTGCCCTGTGCCACTTCCTACCATTTCAACGCCGGACAGGCCGTGGATGTCGATGCCATAGTGTCCAAGGTCGGCCTTCCCTGCTTTGTCAAGGCCAATCGGGCGGGCAGCAGTTTTGGGGTTTCCAAGGTCCACAGGAAGGAAGATCTCGAACAGGCCATTGCCCTGTCCCTGAAAGAGGACGACCAGATCATCATAGAATCCTTTCTGGACGGCATTGAAGTTTCGGTGGGGGTGATCACCTATAAAGGGGATGTGATCGTCCTGCCCATCACCGAAATCATCTCGGAAAACGATTTCTTCGACTACGAGGCCAAATACCAGGGCAAGGCCCGGGAAGTGACCCCTGCCGGGATCAGCGGGACCCAGCAGCTCCAGGTGGTGCAATTGGCCGAGTTCATCTACAGGACCTTGGGACTCAAGGGCTATCCCCGATCCGAGTTCATCTTTGTGGGGGACCGGCCCCATCTGTTGGAGGTGAACACCACCCCCGGATTGACCGAGGAGAGCCTCTTGCCACAACAGGCCCGGGCAGCGGGAATTTCCCTGGAGGAACTCTTTGGCTCGGCCATCGAGGAGGCCTTACGGTAGAAAACCCTATTTTTGGAGAAACAAGATCGCCCATGAGACGTGCCCTCTTTCCCGGTTCCTTCGATCCACTTACCCTGGGACATTACGATATCATAAAAAGGGGACTTCCCCTTTTTGACGAATTGGTGATCGCCATTGGGATCAATGCCGACAAAAAATACATGTTCTCCTTGGAGGAGCGCGTCCAATTTGTCGAAAGGGCCTTTGAAGGGGAGCCCAAGATCAAGGTGGGGACCTATGAGGGAATGACCATCGATTACTGTAGGAAGATCGGGGCCGATTTCATCCTCAGGGGACTCCGCAACCCCGCGGACTTTGAATTTGAAAAGGCCATTGCCCATACCAACCGAAAGCTTTCCGAGATCGAGACCGTCTTTCTGTTGACCGCCTCGAGCACCTCCTATATCAGCTCCTCCATCGTCCGGGATGTCATCCGCAACGGCGGGGATTACAGTGAGTTGGTCCCTGATTCGGTCGTGGTTGCCCGCTGACATGCCCCGAACCTTCCCGCATGCCCATTTTGGGACCATCATAAATGTAATATCAACAATTAACCCGGAAACAACATTTTTGGGTCCTTTCACAACAATAAATAAGTGGAATGGGACAAAGCGGTTAAATTGGTCAGAAATTACTTGGCTTTATTAAAGACTCTTTAAAAAACCCCCCTACTTTGAAAGCAGTCGAAAGAATTGCACAACATTATTTGTTGAAACAATTGCCCAAACCCATTGCCCTGGTCGATCTGGACGGGATGCTGGTGGAGGCTTCCGACTCCTGGCTACAGGTCTTTTCCATGACAAGGGAGCAATTGGACAATACCTGCGTCCTGGACCTATATCCCAAAAGCGGAGAATTCCGTCACTGCCTGAGCGGGAGCAAAACATTTTCCCTGAGGCACCACAGCAGGCTCGAAAACGGCTTTCTCTGGTACAGGAGCACCTTTGCCCCCTGGTTCGATGAAGGGGAAAATGTGATAGGCAGCCTGATACAAACGGACGACATCTCTTCCGAAGTGGAGAAGGAACTGGAACTGGAACGCCTGGGGAACAACCTGGAGACCATTTCCGAGGTGGCCCAAGTGGGCTTCTGGGAATACGATCGCATGAGCGGGGAGGTCCATTGGTGCCCCCAGGCCAAGAAAATATTCCAAGTGCCGCCGGCCTTTCGGCCCAACATCAACAATGCCATTGAATTTTACAAACAGGGCCATGACCGCAACACCATTTCCATGTTGGTCCACAGGGCCATGGAACAGGGCCGGTCCTTCAATATAAGGATGCCCATAATCACGGCCAAGGGAGAGGAACGCTGGTTGAGCCTGGCCGGAAAACCGATCAACAAAAATGGGGTTCCCATAAAACTGTTCGGGACCTTCCAGGACGTCCACGAGCAGGTGATGGCCGATACCAAGGTCGAACAGCACAGACAGTTGCTCACCTCGATCATTGACAGTCTGCCCCTGAATATCTTTGTCAAGGACCTGGATTCCCGGATGATCCTGGTGAACAAGGCCGAGTGCGACCATTTGGGAAAACCCTCCCGGGAACTCATCGGCAAGAACGATCTGGAACTCCGTGGGGCAGAGGCCGCCATACAATGTCGGGAAGAGGACCTCAAGGTGATCAAGACCCTCAAGCCCCTTTCGGGGATGGAGACCACCGTGACCGGCAGGGACGGCCAGCCCATCAATTACCTGACCTCTAAAATCCCCCTTTTCGATTTGGAGGGAACCATAAGTGGAATCATTGGGATCCGGATGGACATCACTTCCATGAAACGGAAAGAGGACCAACTCAGGAACCTGATCGACATGACCTCGGTCCAGAACAAAAAACTGATGAACTTTGCCCATATCGTATCGCATAACCTGCGTTCCCATTCGGCAAACTTCTCCATGTTGCTCAAGTTTCTGGGCACCGAAAAGGATCCCGAGGAACGCGAGCATATCCTGACCATGCTCACCCAGGCCTCCGACAGCCTGTTGGAGACCTTGGACAACCTCAACCAGGTGGTGGACATCAATGTCAACGTACACTTGGACAGGGAACCCATCAATCTGTATTCGAACATCGCCAAGGTGGCCAACAACCTTTCCGCCTTCCTGGAAAAAAGCGAGGTCGAAATCGTCAACAAGATTGCGACCGACCTGGAAGTCCACAGCGTGCCCGCCTATTTGGACAGCATAATCCTGAACCTCTTGACCAATGCGGTCAAATACAGCAGCCCGGAGCGTAGGCCCCGGATTGTCCTGGAGGCCGTGGAACGGGACAATGGGGTATTGTTCACCGTAAGTGACAATGGCATTGGCCTGGACCTGGATCGATACGGCGACAAGATCTTTGGCATGTACAAGACCTTCCACAATCGAAAGGACGCCAAGGGAATCGGCCTTTATATGATCAAAAACCAGATCGAGGCCATGGGGGGGACCATAGGGTTGGAAAGCAAAGTGGGCCATGGCTCGACCTTCAAAGTTTTTTTCAATGGAGATGGAGAATATTAGGAACATGAGGAAAGTGAACAGCATATTCATAGTGGACGACGACCCCATCACCGTGTTCGGGATCAAGAAGGTCCTGAAACCCGTGGCCCAATGTGATGACGTACAGATCTTCCAGAACGGAAAGGAAGCTTTCGACGCCCTTTTGGAACGGACTTCCAAGGGAATGGAAGTGCCCGGGGTGATCTTTCTGGACATCAATATGCCCATCATGGACGGCTGGGATTTTTTGGAGGAACTCATTGCCCTGGACCTGGATCAAAAGATCACCATAAACATGATCACCTCCTCCATCGATCCCCTGGATTATCAGAAGTGGAACAGCTTCAAGGAAAAATGCGCCCATACCCTGAATTTCAAGAACAAGCCCATCTTTAAGATTGAGCATAGCGATCTTGGTGATTTCGACCTGGCCTCGTAAACGGATAATTTCTTATTTTTGGTCCACGGATCTCATTTTGCATTTATTTGATATCAAGCCATTTCTATTTTGAGATATATAGTCCTTTTTGCAGCCCTGTCCCTGTTCCTCTCCTGTGAAACAAAACCGGAAGACCGGGTGGCCTCCTACCAGACCCATTACGAGGCCTCGGGGGAACAAGAGACCGCCACCTACGCCCAGACCATTGATTTCTATATCCGATTGGCCCGGGACTTTCCACAGTTCAACATACACACGATTGGCAAGACGGATTCGGGCCAACCCCTGCACATGGTGACCTTCAATCCGGATGGGGACTTCAATTTTGAGAATATCAGAAAGGAGAAGGCCATCATCATGATCAACAATGGAATACATCCCGGGGAGCCCGATGGGATCGATGCCACCATGATGCTGTACCGGGACCTGGCCACCAAGAGCATCCCCGTCCCCGAAAACACGGTCTTGGTCACCATCCCCATCTACAATATCGGGGGGGCCCTGAACCGGGGGCCCAACAGTAGGGTCAACCAGAACGGGCCCTCGCAATACGGCTTCCGTGGCAATGCCCTGAACTATGACCTCAACAGGGATTTCATCAAAATGGACAGCAAAAACGCCAAGACCTTCGCGAACATCTACCATTTGGTCAAACCCGATGTCTTTGTCGACAACCATGTGAGCAATGGGGCCGATTACCAATATACCCTGACCCATCTGTTCACCCAACACAATAAATTGGGAGGGGAGCTTGGAGCCTACCTGTACCAAAGCTTTAGGCCTGCCCTGGAGGAGTCCCTGCACGCAAAGAATTGGGACATCACCCCCTATGTGAACGTGTTCAACAGCCCCCCCGAACAGGGATTTGATCAGTTCATCGACCACCCCAGGTATTCCACCGGCTATACCACCCTGTGGGGCAGCCTGGGCCTTATGGTGGAAACCCATATGCTCAAGCCATACAAACAACGGGTGGAGGGCACCTATGCCCTGATGCGCTCCCTGATCGATGTGGTGGAACGGGATCGGGACACCATAAAGGCCACCCGGTCGGTCATGGTCGGCGACACCGTCCACAGCTCGCGGATGTCGTAGGAGAAGCCGGGGCGTTCGGTCTTCAGCTTTTCCAGCAGGTCGACCACCTCCTGGCGCACCCCCTCCCCGGTCTCCTCGATCAGGTAGCGGCGGTCGATGACCATGCGCGCCGAATGGGCGACCACGGCCGACGGGAAGCCGGTGAAATCCGCCTCCGGCTCGGGCAGGCCGCCATGCAGGGAGTTGATGTTCATGGTCGACTGCCGGGCCTGCGGCGGCACCACCGGCATGGCGGTGTGGCGGGCCGCAAGCGCGGGATAGAGCACCTCCTCCATCTCGGCGATCACCGCGCCCATGTGGCGGATGGCGCTGTCGCCGAGGAAGGGCATGGAGCCGTGGGCGATGCGGCCATGGGTCTCGATCTCGGCCCACCAGACGCCACGGTGCCCGAGGCAGACGCGGTCCTTGTTGAGGGGCTCGGGGATGATGACGTGCTGCACCCGCTCGGGGGTGAAATGCCCCTGCTCGGCGAGCCAGGCGACGCCGCCATAGCCGCCGGTCTCCTCGTCTGCGGTGCCGGAGATCTCGATGGCACCGGCGAAGCCCGGGCAGACCGCGATAAAGGCTTCGGCGGCGATGATCGAGGTGGCAAGTCCCCCCTTCATGTCGCAGGCGCCGCGGCCATAGACCTTGCCGTCGCTGACCTCGCCGCCGAACGGATCGAAGGTCCAGCCGCTGCCGATTTCGACGACGTCGGTATGCGAGTTGAAATGCACGCAGTCGCCGGGATGCCGGCCCTCGCGGCGGGCGATGACGTTCCAGCGCGGATAGCGGTCGCTGTCGCCCGGGGCACCCTCGGCCCGCAGCAGCTGGACCTCGAAGCCGCGCGGCCGCAGCCGATTGGCGAGGTACTCGCAGATCTCGCGGTAGCACTCGCCCGGCGGGTTCATGGTCGGGATGCGGATCAGGTCCCGGGTCAGCGCCACGAGCTCGTCGCGGCGGTCGTCAATGGCGGCAAGCAGCCGCGTGCGGATGTCGGTGGCGGTGATGGTCATGGCGGCGGCACATTGATGAGAGGCAGGGAAAGAGTCAACGTTGTCATAGTGGAAAGCGGCGCACGCCCATCTCCCCCCGCTTCGCGGCGGAGGACTCCCGACTGCCACACCCTCAGGTCGCGCTGCCCACCGGCGCGCCGTCGACCGCACCATCCGGAATATCGTCGAAGGACGCGTAGTTCATGTTGTAGAGCCTGGCATAGAGGCCACCGGCCGCCATCAACTCATCGTGGTTGCCGCTCTCGATCATCTCGCCGTTCTGCAGCACGATGATGCGGTCGGCGCCGCGAATGGTGGCGAGGCGGTGGGCGATGACGAGACCGGTGCGCCCCTCGAGCAGCGTCAGCAGCGCCTTCTGGATCAGCATCTCGGTGTAGCTGTCGATGTTGGCGGTGGCCTCGTCGAGCACCAGGATCCTGGCGTCGGCGACCAGCGCCCGGGCGAAGCTGATGAGCTGGCGCTGGCCGAGCGACAGATTGCCGCCGCGCTGGTCCATCTCGGTGTCGTAGCCGGCCGGCAGCTGCATGATGAAGTCGTGGGCCCCCACCGCCCGCGCCGCCGCCTCCACATCCGCGCGGCTGGCGCCGGTCTGGTGGTAGCGGATGTTCTCGAGGACGGTGCCGGAGAACAGGAACGGCTCCTGCAGCACCATCGCCACCTGGCGGCCGAGCGAGTCCTGGGTGAGGTCGCGGACGTCGTGGCCGCCGACCAGCACCGCCCCGTCCCAGACGTCGTAGAAGCGGTGCACCAGGGCCATGGCGCTGGTCTTGCCGGAGCCGGTGGGACCGACCAGGGCGACGGTCTCGCCGGGGTTCACCCGGAAGCTGACATTCCTGAGGATCGGCTGGTCCTTGCTGTAGCCGAAGGTGACGTTGCGGAACTCGACCGCGCCGTCGGTCGCGGGCGACAGCGCGACGGCGTCCGGCCGGTCCCGGATGTCGACCGGCACGTCCAGCACCTCGGAGATGCGCTGGCCCGACGACATGGCGCGCTGCATGACGCTGTACTGCATGGTCAGCGAGCGGATGGGGTCGAAGAAGCGCTGGATGTAGAACAGGAAGGCGACCATGACGCCGATCTCCAGCTCGGCTCCCAGCACCATGCTGCCGCCGACGACGACCACCACCGCCATGGCGATGCCGGTCAGCGTATCGACGATCGGCACCATCACCTGGGCGTATCTGGACGCCGTCAGGTGGGCGCGGAGGTTGTCGCTGGCCTTGTCGTCGTAGAGCTCGAAATTGACGCGCTGGCGGTCGAGGCTCTGGATGGTGCGGACGCCGTGGATGCCCTCGGCGAGGGCGCCGTTGGTGGTGGAGTTGGTTTCATGGGCGCCCATGAAGGCGGCGCGGGCGCGGGGCAGCCAGACCAGGCGGACCAGCAGCAGCACCGGCATGGTCGACATGGTGAGCAGCGCCAGCCGGACATCGAGGAACACCAGCACGAAGACGATGCCGAACAGCAGCACGATGTCGCCGACCGAGATCACCGAGGTCTCGAGGAACTCCTGCATGGAGTTGACGTCGCCCTGCAGGCGCGACATCAGCCGGCCGACCTCGGTCTTGTCCATGAAGCTGAGCGAGACCCGCTGCAGGTGCTCGAACATGGCGCGCCGCATGTCGTAGAGCACGTGCTCGGCGACCTTGCCGACGATGGTCTCCTGCAAATAGCTGGCGCCGTAGTTGACCAGAATAACGGCCGCAAAGGCGGCGACCGCCCAGCCGAGGGTGCTGCGGTCGAGGCCGCCGGCCACCATGCCGCTGTCGATGGCGAAGCTGATGATCAGCGGGATGGCGAGCTGGCTCAGGGTGAACACCAGCACCGCGGCGACGGCGATCGCCATGCGCCGGCGATAGGGGCGGACGAAGGCCCAGATGCGGCGGACGATCCGGGGGTCGAAGGCCTTGCCGAACAGTTCCTCGCGCTCGACCTGCGAGCCGACCACGGCGTGCGGCGGGCGGCGGCTGCGCAGCTGCTCGTCCTCGTCGGCGATCTGGGCTTCGCTCATGCCGGCACCTCCCCCGCTACCGTTTCCAGCTCGTCCCCCGGCCGCAGCTGCAGGTCGTAGAGGGCGCGATAGCGGCCGCCGAGGGCAAGCAGTTCCTCATGGGTCCCGCGCTCGACGACGCGGCCCTCGTCCATGAACAGGATCTGGTCGGCGTGCATCAGCGAACTCAGCCGGTGCGAGATGATGATGCTCACCCGATCGGCGGCGAAGCGCTTCATGGCGCTGCGGATGCGCTGCTCGGTGCCGGCGTCGATGGCAGCGGTGGAATCGTCGAACACCAGTACCGCCGGCCGCAGCATCAGGCTGCGTGCGATGGCGAGGCGTTG